>JAQXPH010000019.1 GCA_029100545.1 bacterium
GCTTTTGGTTATAGAAAGTATGATCATTTTATCGCTCGTATTTTTCTAATTAAAGGCATTATAAAAGGATGATTTTCATCATCCTTCACAAAGTTACATTTATCAAATTTATTGTCTACCAACACTATTTGACAAAGAACCAAATCTAGCCCTTATTTTATGAATGTCCCTTGATACCATATTTTTTAGTAATAGGATCTAAAAATAATTCATTTTTTATTGGCATTATAGTTAAAAGTAAATAAAAACCAAATATAATAAATAATAGTATTGCTCCTATATAAGAATAAATAAATGTACAATTAAGGTTTTTAATTAAATAATAAAATACTCCAATACTAGAAGCTATCGCAATATAAAATATCATAATATCAATGATTAATATACTTTTTTTAGTAAATAATTTATATCCATAAAATAAAAGTGGAATAATTATAATTACTGCAAGTAAACTTATTGATTTAGCTAAAAAATAATTAGGACTAAAACCATATACATAGCCATCATATAATCCCCATAAAAACATGGGGGTAAGAGCAATTTTAATATGCTCCCATGTACTTTCATTTACTGCAGCAAATAAAGAAACAATTTTATTATGATTTGACCATTCATAAACAAAATGTAAAAGCGTGCCAACAATGCTTATTACTAAAAAACTAATTAAAAATTCCATAATCCTCCTATTCAAAAAATATTCATTAAATTAAATTTTATTCAACAGTAACACTTTTAGCAAGATTTCTTGGTTTATCAATATCTTCACCTTTTAATTTAGCAACATTATAAGCAAGAAGTTGAAGAACTGATACTACTAAAATAGGATTTAAAATAAAGTTTATATTATCAACTTTAATTTTATCATCATAAAAATCTCCATCTATATCTAAAGTTGTTATAAATAAACTATATGCTCCCCTAGTATGAACTTCTTTTATATTACTAATTGTTTTTAAACTAATATCTTCATCAGTAATAATGCTTATCACAGGTGTTTTATTTTCAATTAATGAAATTGTACCATGTTTAAGTTCTCCTGAAGCAAAAGCAGATGAATTAATATAAGATATTTCTTTTAATTTTAAACTACCTTCTTCACACAAACCATAATCTATTTGTCTACCAATAAAGAAAGCATTATTACTTTTATAAATCTTATTTGCATATTTTATATAATCAATTTTAAAAACTTTTTCTAATCTTTTTTCTAAAGATTTATAATCACATAAATATTTTTCATTATTACTCATTTTTAAGGCAATTAAAGTAAGAAGCATATATTGAGCTACAAATGCTTTTGTAGTTGCAACAGCGATTTCAGGACCTGCTTTAATATAAAGCGTTTTATCTGCTTCTCTTGCAATTGAAGAACCAACAACATTTACTAAAGCTAGTGTATCAATTCCATCATTTTTTGTTATTCTAAGTGCCTCTAAAGTATCTGCAGTTTCTCCAGATTGAGAAATAAATATTACCAAAGTTTTTTTTGTATAAAAATGTTTTTGATAACGATATTCTGATGCTAAAAATACTTCACATTTAACATTTACATATTTTTCAAAAACTTTTTTTGCAATATCAGCAGTATATGCAGCACTACCACAACCAACAAAATATATTTCTTTATAATTTTTAAAATTAGGCATATTTTCATTAAAATGATTATCAGTTACATAATATGATAATATATTATTAATTACTTTAGGTTCTTCATGTATTTCTTTTAACATAAAATGCTCATATCCACATTTCATAGCATCATTACTAGTTCCTTCAAAAGTAAGAATTTTTTTGTTTATTTCTTTTAAACTCTTATCATAAATATAAATATTATCACTTATTTTAACAATTTCATCATTATCAAGAAGCATATACTTATTTGTATATTTAATTAAAGCTGGCATATCTGAGGCAAGATAAAATTCATTATCATTACTTGCTACTATTAAAGGTGAATTTTTTCTTATAGCATAAAGACTATCTATTTCATCATCATTAATAATAACAAGAGCATAACTACCTTTAATATCATCTTTAAGTTTATTTAAAACTTCCAACATATTATGATTTTTACTATATAAATAATCTATATAAGCACATAATATTTCCGTATCAGTGGTACTTTTTAATTTATATGAACTTAATTTATTTTTTATTTCATCATAATTTTCAATTATACCATTATGAACTAAAGTAATTTTGCCTACCCTATGAGGATGAGCATTTACTTTATTAACCTTACCATGAGTTGCCCATCTTGTATGTGCAATACCAATATTTGAAAATTCATTTGAATCAATTGAACTTTCTAAAATACTTACTCTTCCAATATTTTTAATAATCTTAACTTTTTTATTTTTAACAAAAGCTATTCCTGCTGAATCATAACCACGATATTCAAGTGATTTTAAACCATTTAATAAAACAGGAATGCTATTATTTTTTCCTTTATAACCAACAATTCCACACATATTTTTTCCTTTCATATGCTTTTAAAATATTTTTTGTTATATAAAATTATTTTTATTTTTTTAAATATTTCTAACGATTAAGCAAACCGTTGCACCATCCGCTGATAAATCGACAAATGCAAAACCTCGTCACCTATAACCGGCCATGCGCTATTATAAAAATACACTCCTTTACTCTTTTTATAATTTAATTAAATTATACTATAATGATATTGAATTTACAATTTTTTTTGTTATAATAACTATTACTTAAAAGGTGTTATATGGAAAATAAAATAGATAAAGTTTTAACTAGTCTTATTGAAAAAATTTATGAATTAAATAATAAAATATGTAATTCAACATTAAAATATAAAATTATAAAAGATAATGAATATTTAAAAAATGTACGTATTTTCGAAGATATGATATCAACTTTAGCAAGTTTGGATAATATTGTAAATGATGATATAAAATATTATTCTTATAAAACAAAAATTAATACAAATGATTTATTTGAATTAACTTATGATTTTTATAAAAAACAAGATAAAAAAATATTTGAAATATTTGAAATATTATTTAAAAATAGACATGATAATATATTTTTTACTAAAAATAAATTTGATAAATATTTCTGTGGAGCAACTTATCAATTATTAGATAATAATATTTATATTGCAATGACAAAATATAATGATATTAGAGATGTAACAATATTAATTCATGAATATGGACATGCTATATCAATTTATTTAAATGGACTTGATAAAAATAAAAATGATAGTTATGAACCTTTTTCAGAAATAGAAAGTATATTTTTTGAATTATTATCTTTTGATTATTTAGATAGTATTCATCTAAACAATAAAGATTCTTTTAATAGTAGAAAAAAGTTTTTAATAGATTTATTTTGTAATGCGACTATTATTGATAATAAATTTTTAATATATGAAAATAATAATACATTTCAAGATAATATAAATAATAGTTATTATCAAGATATTAAAAATAAATTTAATATTAATAAAAATGACTTAAGATTTATATATTCATCTCCTGTTGAAATTGATTTAATGTATGTAGTTAGTTCACTATATGCAATGGAATTATATGATATATATCTTAAAAATCCTGAAAAAGCAATGGAACTATATAAAAAAATTATTACACTTAATTATCCTACATATGAAGAATATATTAATGAATTATCAAATTTATATCTATTTCCAAATGAAACTGATACTTTTATTAGAACTTTAAAAAAAGACGTTAAATAACGTCTTTTAAAATGGCATTTTAAAGTTTGGATTTTGCATTTGTTTCATCATTTTTTTCATTTGTTCAAATTGATTTATAAGGCGATTTACATCTTCAACTTTCATTCCACTACCTTTAGCAATACGTATTTTTCTTGAGGCTTTTAATACTTCAGGATGTTTTCTTTCATAAGGTGTCATAGAAAGTATTATTGCTTCTACATGAGCCATATCTTTAGGATTAATATTAATCTCATTTAATCCCATTTTTCTTGCTCCAGGTATTAATTTTAACATATTTTCAAGTGGTCCAAGTTTTTTTATTTGATTCATTGTTTTTAGAAAATCCTCAAAATCAAACTTTCCTTTCATCATTTTTGAGGCTTGCATTTTAGCTTCTTCTTCGCTCATTAAACCTTCAGCTTTTTCTGCAATAGATAAAATATCTCCCATATCAAGTATTCTATTTGCCATTCTTTCTGGATCAAAAGTTGAAAGTCCATCCATTTTTTCAGAATCACCAACAAATTTAATTGGAACATTAGTTAAATGTCTTACACATAAGGCTACTCCTCCTTTAGAAGTACTATCCATTTTTGTAAGAATACAACCAGTTAAATTTAAATTATCATTAAAACCAGTTATTACATTAATAGCATCTTGTCCCATCATTGAATCAATTACTAATATTTTTTCATCAACCAAAAATTTTTCTTCAACTTCTTTTAACTCATTCATAAGTTTTTCATCTATTTGAAGTCTTCCTGCTGTATCAATAATAATATAATCTAAACTATTTTCTTTAGCATAAACTAAAGCATCAGCAATTATATTAGTTACTACACTATTATCTTTGCTAAATACAGGAATATTTATTTCTTTACCAATTTGTTTAAGTTGATCTATTGCAGCAGGTCTATATATATCACAAGCCACTAAAAGAGGTTTTTTATTATATTTTTTTCTTAAAAAATTAGCAAGTTTTCCCGCAGTTGTTGTTTTACCACTACCTTGAAGTCCAACAAGCATAAGAAGTGTTGGTTTTTTATTTACTTCTAAATAACTTGCTTCATTACCAAGAAGAGATACAAGTTCATCTTTAATTAATTTAATAAAAACTTCATCAGGTTTTAAAGATTTTGATACATCTAATCCTAAGGCTTTTTCTTTAACATTATTGGTAAATTCTTTTACTATTTCATAATTTACATCTGCTTCCAAAAGAGCCATTCTAATTTCACGCATAGCATCTGATATATTTTCTTCAGTTATTTTTCCCATGCCTTTAATATTTTTAATAGCACTTGTTAGTCTATCTCCTAAATATTCAAACATTTTTTATCACTCATTTCCTATTTAATTTTATCATATATTTACTAAAAAGCCAAAAAATTATAGATATAACTTATTTTTAATGTATTTTTATATTATTAAAAAAAAGATGCATTTTGCATCATTTTTAGTTTTCTTGTTTTTTAAGAAGTACACTTAAACTTAAAGCATTTACAAGTATTAATAAGATAGAAACATTATTGTTTACTTTTGTATGAGGAGGTAATATTTCATTATCATTATTAATATTTCCTATTCCATTACCAATTTTTTCAATTGTATAATTAATATTATCATAATTGATTAAATCATAATTATAAGTTTCATATTGTAATGTATAATAAGTTTCTTCATTTATTTCATCATATCTATATTTTAATTCATAAAAACTTTCTTCATTAATTTTTTTATAAGTAATTTTTATTTTATATTTTTTTTCTTCAAAATCTTTTTGTATAATAGCTTCAAGTTTATAATCAAATCCATATGTAAGTTTATTTGCATTAACAATATATTTAACTATTTCTTTATGCATTAAACCAGTTATTTTATAACTACAATTAGATTCTTCTGCATAACCATATACAATATGAGATACCGCTTTAGAAGGTATAGTTAGTATTATATTATTATTTTCATCTTTAGAAAATGTATAATCTTTTCCCCAACCATTACCTAAATTTGAAAGATTAAATGTATTATATCCATAAATAAATGTTATATTTAAATCACCTGAAGTTGAACCATCAGTAGTTACATTTTTATAAGTTTTAGCAAAGTTTTCTTTTGCTTCATTACTTAATTCATTTTCTGTCCAAACTGCTACAGTTCCAATTTTTCCTTGTTTTATTAAAACATAATTATTTTCAAAGTTAACAATATATTTTGCTTTTGATTCATCAACTTTAATTGCATTAGTTACATTACCAGTAATATAACTAATAGTTTCAAGTTTTTTACTATCAATAATCCAACCATCATTTTCTAAATTTTCAATAGCATCTTGAAGTTCTTTTTCAGTATATACATCATTTAAATAATCTTGAATTTTAGTATTTTCATTTATCTTTTTAATATTTTTTACATAGTTAGCTGTTATTTCATATTCATATGTTTTATCATTATTTAACTCATTAACTCTATTTTGAGCATCTATTTCACTATCAAAAACTTCTTCATTTAAAGTTACTTTAATATCTTTTGTAGTATTTCTAATTGGAGTAATCTTATCATTTGTAACTTCATATTCTTTTTTTAGTTTTGCTAAAGCATCTTCAGCATCTTTTAATGAAGAGTATGTTTTAGAATAATTTTCTTTATTTATAGAAGTAATTATTTCTTCTTCAATTTCAGTACCTATAAATTTATAACCATCTTTATTAAAATTATTATTATTTATAAAATTTTCAGCATCTAATTTAGAATTAAATAGTTTTAATTTACCATCTTCATAATAATAAAAATATTCGGGATTATCATTTAAAATTTCTTCTTTAAAAGAAACTTCATAAACTAATTTACTATTTAGATATTCCTCTTGTTTTAATCTATTTATTTCATCAATGCAATTTAAAGAACTACAAATAATTACATTTTCTTGACCTTTATTTTCTATTATTTGATTATATGGTGTAATTAAATAATTACCTTTATATAAAGGATATTCAATTTTTATATTATTGTAATAACTAATTGCATCTTCCCTACTATCAAATTTATTTTCTATATTAAGAACATTAATATTCTTTTTTTCTGTAGTATCTTCTTTAATATCAGTACTAACTTTTTTTAAACTATATCTATAGATATAATTATCATCTTTTTCTTGCAAGTCTTTAACTTTTTGTTTTAATGATTCTTCAAAAGAATTTAATTCCTCTGATTTAATTGATTTAAAACCAGATTCTACTATAACCCAATCACTTTCATTAGCAAATACTTTAATTGGTAAAATAATTGCAAAAACAGTAAAAATACATATTAATAATTTTATTTTTTTCATTTATCCTCCACTCTATATTTATAATAGTTAAATTTTTTGTTTTTTATACAAAAAAAAGCAATTAATAGCTTTTTTTAAGAAGTACACTAGCACCTAATGCATTTACAAGTATTAATAAGATAAAAATACTATTATTAGAACTTGTATGAGGTGGAAGTGGTTCAATTGGATCAACTGTTCCTTGTCCTTCTGTAAATTGATATACATAAGTTACTTCTGTATCTTCTTCAGTAATTTTACCTTTTTCTTCACCTTTAACTTCAATCAAAGTATATCCATCAATTTCTTCAGATGTAGTTTGATATTCATCATCTACATATCCATTAATTATTTTATCTTCAAGTAAAGTATTTCCTTCTTCATCAACATAATGAGTTATTACTTTTCCTTCTAAATTATGAGCTGCTTTAATAGCTAAAGCGCCTTCATATTTATCAGCATTTACAAGTTCAATGTGTAAATTTTCTCCATGAGCATTCCAACGTCCTCCAATAATTGCACTATCTTGATTTTCAGTAATTTCAGAGTCGTCATACCAGCCATTGATTAAATCTTCACAATCATTTAAACTTATCTCATTATCTCTAATAATTGTTTTAGAAAGTAAATATTTATTTTGAACAACACTAGGTAAAACTAAAATATTTGTACTTATAATATCATCACCAGCTATAGTTGCTTTATTATTATAAATTTCTACGCCTTCAGCGATAGTAGTTATACCATTATTATTAATACCACCACCAAGACCAAGTTTATTAGCATTATTTTCAGTAATTATACCAGTTTCAAGATTTAATGTACCAGTATTTTTTACATAAATTCCTGAACCATTATTATTAGATATTAATAATGTAGTAGATTTATCAATATTACTTTCACCAGCAACATATAAAGCTCCTGGAATAGTCCATTTACTTGAAATACTACAATCATTATTTTGAATTGTTACTTTAGAATTATTTTTAATATCTAATTTTCCACCAACATGAATACCATTTGCACCATTATAAATAGCATTAACAGTAGAATTATCAATAGTTAAATCTGATGCTGATAAACCATGTGAATTATTATTATTAAAATTAATATTAGAATTAATTAATTCAAAACTAGAACCATTTGAACCATTACCTGTACTATTAATTACTTCAACATTTGAGTTATTTGCTTTAAAATAAAATGTCCCAGTAATACCTGAACGATTATGATCAGATATAAATGTTGAATTATTTAAAGTGACATTGTAACCGCCATCTGTGCCATCCCATTCCAGAGCATCTTGGGAATAATTTTTAATGATAAGTTTTGAAGTAGTAAGTTCCAATTTATCATTTCCTGTAAAATAAATAGCATGTGTCTTTGTTCCTGTATTGCTGCCATCTAAAGTCATAGTAGTATTTATCAGACTTAATTTTGAATTAAGAGATGCACAAATACTCATCCAATTCCATTCTGCTTTATATGGAGTAGATGCAATACCTTTCATTTCAATATTGGTATTTTTAAAAGTTAATGTTTTCCCCCATAATGCAATTCCCAATGAATTAAAGGTAATATTATGACTTTTTCCATCTATC
>JAQXPH010000020.1 GCA_029100545.1 bacterium
ATCAGTATGAGTCATTTAATCAGATCCTTTCAATATTTTTTAGTCAACTATATTGTATCATGAGTTTCTGGTTATGACTCTTTTTATTAACTAAAAATAGTGTTAGTAATTTTACTCACCAACACTATTTATTATAGAACCGTTTTAACTTATCTATATATACTTTTTTTGTTGATCAATGTTAATTTATTAAATAATAGTGATATAATAAATATTAAACTTTTTAGGGTGGTGAAAATATGCAAATATCAAACAAAACTATTAATAATGCCATAAATAGAAAATTTATTAGACCGTTAAAGGATGGTTGTATTTATAATGTATCAAAATTGGAAAATGAAAGAAGAACTAAACATCATGAAACAATTAGTTTATTAAAACAAGCACATAAAACATTAATAAATGTTGATCATAATTTGAAAAGTTATAACTTAGTAGATGCAAATACATTATTAAGATCATCATTTGAGTATATTATGATGGCTATGATGATTCAGTTTGATGAACAAGTATATAATGAATTTACTACTCTTGGGATAGAAAGAGATAAGACAAGAGTATGTGAAATAATAGATAAATTTAGAACTCATATGAATGAAATAAGTGAACCAGCATTTAAAGATATAAATCGCAAAGAAAAATTATCAATGTTAACTGAGTTATATGATAAGATGTGTAATTTTACTCATAGTACGTTAATTGTAAGTACTGTAATAGAGATTAATAGTCCAAAAGAAAAAGAAATATTTCAATTATTGATATATCAAAATTATTATTTCTTAAAGATGCTTCTTTTCTTATGCTTAAAGTATTTTACTAATGATAATAAACATTATTTAGAATTAGGAAGTGTAGGTTTTACATTTATATTTTTATTAGCTAATATTGGCAATAAAATTAAAGAATATAAAATAGATTTCTCAAAGTATAATGATTTATTATATTATGATAAAAATGTTGAATACTTTAAAAAAGACAAAAAAGAAACTGAAAAATTAAATATAGAAATAAATGAATTTAAGAACGATGTAAACGATAACCTTACAAAATTTGGTGAAGAACTTCTTGAATTTTTGAAATAATCCACATAATAATTTTAAAATGTAATATTATAATAATATACCGATAACGGTATAAAATATATTGACAAATACTACCGATAACGGTATAATGTAAGCAGAGGTGGAAATTATGAGCACAGATTATACTAGTGAACAAAAAGAAATAATAGATTTTATTAAAGATATAAAAGATTTAACAGATCAGCAAAAAAATCCAACACGAGATGGAATGGAAAATGTAATCTTAAATATAAAAAACAAATATAAAATAGAAACAGAAGTATTTGAAAGAACAACTGCAGTTGCAACCAATGGTGTAATGACAGATATAAAAAACATATCAAATGATGTTTTATATAATAGATTGACTGCATATAAAGAAATAATTATATTAAAGTTTGTTGAAAAGTATGGAAATGAGATGTTCAATAATTTAGTGAAAGAATATAAATTGGAGGTGTGATTATGGAATTTATGACTACAAATGATGCTGTAAAAAAATGGGGTATTAGTGAAAGAAGAATAAGACAATTATTACAAGATGGCAGAATTGAAGGTGCTATTAAAGTAGGTAATAATTGGAATATTCCTATTAATGCTAATAAACCAGCCGATAAAAGAAGTGTTAAATTAGATAATACTGAATTTAAATTTGATTTACCTGATAATTATTTTGATAAAGTTGATGAATTAAATAAAGAATTAAATTCTAAAAGACCTATATCAAAAGAAACATTAAAGTCTTTAAAAGAATCTATTAATTTAGAGTGGACTTATAATAGTAACGGTATAGAAGGAAATACATTAACTTTAAGAGAAACACAAGTTGTTTTAGAGGGTATTACAGTTGGCGGTAAATCATTAAAAGAACACTTAGAAGTTATTAACCATGAACAAGCAATATTATTTTTAGATGATCTCATTAAAGATAAAGAACCAATCACAGAATGGAATATTAAAAATATTCATCAATTAGTATTAAAAGAAATTGATGATGATAATGCTGGTAAATATAGAGATGAAAATGTAAAAATAAAAGGTGCTACACATATTCCACCAGATTATTTAATAGTTCCTGAATTAATGGAAAAATTAATTATTAATTATAAAGATTGGAAAAAATATCATCCAATTATTAGAGCCACATTATTACATGGTGAATTAGTTAAAATACACCCATTTGTTGATGGTAATGGTAGGACTTCAAGATTAGTTATGAACTTATCTTTAATGAATAGTGGATATCTTCCAGTAATTGTAAAAAAAGAAAAAAGATTAGAGTATTATAATGCTTTAGATAAAGCACATATTACTGGAGATTATACAGATTTTGTTAAATTAGTTAATGAATTAGAAATTGAAATGTTAAATAAATATTTAGAATTATTGTAGTTTGGAGGTAGAAGTATGCTTGAAAAAATATATATTGAAAATTTTTTGTCATTAGTAAATGAACAAGAATTAAAAATTTCAAATAGAATAACAACTTTAATAGGAGGAAATGCTGCTGGTAAAACATCGATTTTAAAAGCAATTAGCAAATTAAATGGCGAATCAATTGATACAAAAGAAAAAAATATCAATCATAAAAGTGATGAAACAAAGATTTTTGCAAAATTTAGAATAAGTGTTAGTGACCAAAAAGAGATAAATAGCATATATCATGATAAAGATGATAATCGATTTATTTTATATCCTGCTAGTGAAGATATATTTTATAATTTATATTTGAAAGAAAATGGTGAACTAGAGTACTCTTTATGTAATCAAAATGAAGAAGAAATTGATTTGGTTGAATTATCAATTCCAACTATAATTAACTATTTTGATGATTTATTGAAAGAAATAGAAAATGATGAAGTAAAAATTAAAATTATAGATAAAATATCTAATAAAAATACAATATCTAAAGTTTTGGATGAACTAACTGAAGAAGAAAAAAATATGATTACGGATAATATTAAGAATATGTTATCAAAATTATCAAAGGAAATAACTGATTTATCTAACACGTTAATTTCAAATTATAAATTTATTTATATGAATTCTTTTAAAGATGTTTTAGTAGATAAAATATTGATTGATGATATTGATAAAAATAAGACTGTATTAAATTTTTTAGATATTGCTGGTATAAAAAAAGAAGAAATTGTTAACGCCGTTAATTCTGATGATCGTCAACAGATTAGAACAATAGAAAACAAAACGGTTTCAGTTGTTACACAGCATTTCAAAAAAATATTTTCACAGGTTAAGGATGATGAATATTTTAAAATATCGATGACTATTGATAATAAAAATAGATCATTAGATTTTTGGATTCAAAATAAAATTACAGGAGAAGCAGTATTGCCTTTTTCAGCTGAAAGTGAAGGTATGCAATGGTATTTAAGTATGTATTTAAGATTATATGAATATTTTAATAATATTGAAGAAAATACTAAATATATACTGTTATTAGATGAACCCAATATATATCTTCATGCTGAGGCTCAATATGACTTGTTAAATAATGTATTTAAACAAAAATTACGTGATGTACAAATAATTTATAGCACTCACAGCCCATATATGATAGATGCAGAAGATTTATATTCCTTAAGGATAGTTGATAAAGATGATGAAACAAAGATTTTTAATATGACTATTGATTATTTAAAGTTTAAAAGAAAAAATGAAAAAATAGGTGATGTAGATGTTTTATCACCGGCATTGATTGCTACAGGAATAAATATTAGTAATCAGTTAACAATTTCACCTAGTGACAAAATAATTGTTGTTGAAGGACCACATGACTACTATATGTTATCTGCAATGAAAGAAATATTAAAGATTGATGATAATGATATAAAGATTATTCCATGTCATGGTGCTACTAAAGTTCCTTTTATGTGTAGTTATCTTTATGGACTAGGTTACAATATTGTTGCTCTTTTAGATAATGATACTGATGGAAGAAAAGCAATGAAAGAATTATCTTTTGAAAATGAAGATTTAGATTTTATAAAAGTTTTACTTTATAGTAAAAAAGATAATGATTCTAATAATTGTATTTTAGAAGATTTGTTCTCAGAAGGTGATAGAATTAAGTATATGCCGCAAAAAAGCACAGTCAATTATAGAACTATATATGATTCTAGATCTAATATAAAATTTGATTCGGAAACTAAAAGTAATTTTAAAAATATATTTAAATTCATTAACGACAGTTTTAAATAAAAAAAAGAGCATATATAGCTACGTAACCTATATATGCTTTTCTTATCTCTGCACAGTTTCTGCACAACAATTTGGTTAAATTTTACTGTGCAAGATTAAATATTTTTAAACTATGTGTCTTGAAAACGTTGATTTTAAAGGGATTAAATAGGCATGATTTACTCATTACACTATGCCCCCTGAAGAGAGCAAAATAATAATTAATGGTTCTTGTGTAGAACAAATATCTAATGCAATAGTAAATACTGCTAATGTCAATTTATGGTCTTGGTGGTGGAATATGTGGTGCAAAAATAAGATAGAAATTAATAAATTATTTGATGCTTATAAAAATTTGTTAAGGATTATAAGAATATAATATTGATGTTATGTCTATATACAAACAAAGAATATGAAGTAGCAAATAAAAAGCGAATATATAGATTCTATTTAAAAGAAATTGAACTTTCTAATTGATAATTAATATATGCTATTGTAAATATATTAGGAAGTATTTTAAGATAAATACTTCCTAATCCATTGTAAACTTATTATTTCTCAATGTATAGCTGATATATTTAATCTGGTTATAGGTAGAACAAATATTAAATATTTATCTTATTTATTAGCAGGATATATTTATTAAATAGGTGAAGTACCATCAATTACTAGTTTTCTGTATGCTTTTAATTATGTATTAATTACTTTTTCTTTTATAGTATTTACTATTGATAAAGAATATTATTATAGCTATAATTGTATTTGTTATTTTATATATTATATTTTGTATTTTTTTATCTAATTTAAAAATATACAATACAATTTTTAGATATACAATATGTTAATATTTTTGTGATAAATACCATAAGTATTATAGTTATGAAATTATTTTATATAAGAAAGGAATATTATGAAAGATACGATTAGTGAAAAAATAAAAAACATAAAAGGATTAAATGATAATGAAGTTATTTTATCAAGAGAAAAAAATGGTTCAAATGAATTATCTAAAAAAAAGAAGGAAACTATTATATTAAAAATATTGGGTATATTTAAAGAACCCATGTTTTTATTATTAATAATTGCGGCAAGTGTTTATTTTATTGTTGGAGAATATGGTGATGGAATTATAATGTTAGTTTTTGTACTTGCAGTATGTTTTATAGAATTTATTCAAGAGTCAAAAACTGATAAAGCATTAGAAGAATTAAATAAACTATCTGCTCTAAACGTTAGAGTTTTAAGAAATGATAAAGAAAAAATTATTTCTAGTGATGAAGTAGTAGTTGGAGATATTGTTTTTTTAAAAGAAGGGGATAAAGTTCCTGCAGATGGAAAAGTATTATATGCTCAAAGTCTAGGAGTTAATGAGTCTTCTTTAACAGGGGAATCTGAAATTGTTTATAAAAATACTAAAAAAGATGAAAACAATCATTTTAAATTAAATATGTGTTATTCAGGAACAGATATTACAAATGGAATGGGAATTATTAGAATTACTGCAGTTGGTAATAACACAGAGTTAGGTCTTATCGGAAAATCTTTAAATGCAATAAAACATGATAAAACATTATTAGAAAAACAAATAAATAAATTAGTTTTTGTATGTACAATATTTAGTAGCATAATATTTGTTTTAACATTAATAATCACATATATAAATCATCCGCAATTAGTTTTTTCAAAGAGAATAGTGGAATCAATTTTAGCAGGTATTACCATAGCAATGGCAACAATACCTGAAGAAATACCTGTTGTATTAACTGTTTTTTTAGCTATGGGTGCATGGGAATTAACTAAAGAAAAAACTTTAACAAGAAATATGAAAACAGTTGAAACTTTAGGGGCAATTAATGTTTTATGTACAGATAAGACTGGCACATTAACAGAAAACAAAATGGAAGTTCAAGATGTTTATGAATATACTGAAACATTTTTAGAAACTCTTTATTATGCTTGCCCAGTTGTTGCTTTTGATCCTATGGAAATAGCTATAAAAAAATATTGTGAAGAAAAAGGTAAGAAAGAGGAATTTAATGTTACAAAAGAATATGCTTTTACTTCTGAAACAAAAATGATGGGACAAATATACAATAATAAAATACTTTGCGTAAAAGGTGCTTATGAAAGTGTATTACCTCTTTGTAATTTAGATGAAAAAAATTATGAAAATATTCTAAAAATAATAAATGAGTATGCCAATAATGGATATAGAGTATTGGCTGTAGCAAGAAATAATAATTTAAAAGAAATACCTAAAAATTTACTAGATTCAAAATTAACTTTTGAAGGATTAATTGCATTATATGATCCTCCAAGAAAAGGAGTTAAATCATCATTAGAAAAATGCTACTCTTCTGGAGTTAGAGTTATTATGATTACAGGAGATAACGGGGAAACTGCTAAAGGCATTGCAAAAAAAATTAATCTAGAAAATTATGATGAAGTAATTACCGGAAAAGAATTAGAAAAGATGAGTGATGATGAATTATTTGAAAAAGTTAAAACAGTTAATATTTTTGCAAGAGTCTATCCTAGCCATAAAATGAGAATAGTAAATGCATTACAAAAAAATAATAATATTGTTGCAATGACAGGAGATGGCGTAAATGATGCTCCTGCTTTAAAGAAGGCTAATGTAGGTATTGCTATGGGACAAAGGGGAACAAATGTTGCAAAAGAATCAGCAGATTTAATTCTCTTAGACGATAATTTTAATACAATTATAAAGGCTATTGAAAAAGGTAGAAACATATACAATAATATAAAAAAAGCAATTTCATATATTATTGCAATACATATACCAATTGCACTTTTATCTTTAATAGTCCCATTATTTAAACTTCCAACATTATTATTTCCAATACATGTTATGTTATTAGAATTATTAATAGATCCAACATCTTCTATTGTTTTTCAAAGAATAAAACCTAGTAAAAATTTAATGCAAGAAAAACCTAGAAAAATAAATGAACCATTATTAAATTTAAAAAATATAGTTAAAAGTATTGCACAAGGTTTATTAATATTCATTGTGATTTTTATAACTTATATTTATTTAATTAATAATAATGCTGATACTAATTTAGCTATAACAATTGCATATTCAAGTTTAGTTATATCTATAATGTTAGTATCTTATCAATTAAAAAACAATAAATTAACATTAGTTAATTTCCTATATAGTTTTAAAGATAGAATATCTTGTATAATTAATATTGGAATATTTTTGGGATTACTTTTATATATTTATTTGCCATTTTTTAATAAAGTAGCTAATACAAGCCCATTAAAAATAAAATGGTGGTTTTGTATAATTATTCTCACTTTTATAGCGGTATTACCATTTGATATATATAAAATATTTAAGAATAATAAAATTAAAAGTATGAAACAATAAATATTATATATGATATAATGTTTAGTATTGACAAAATTTAGATAGTCAATTTGATACTATAAAAGTGTAAGAAGTAAATCCATTGATCAGAATTTAAAATTACACTCTCTTTTTTTACTGACAACTTTACACTTTACATTGACTTGAAAAAACTACAAAACTATGATACGATTTTGGCATAAGAAGGGAGATTATTTATATTTAAAATCATAGGATATTTAATACCTATAATAGCAATACTAACATTTGTTCTAACTTTTGTTTTTATACTTAGTCCAAAATTAAGGGGAAAAATGATGAGTACCTAGGTTAAAGCCACAAAATATATGATGGATAATTCAAAAGAAGATATTAAAGACATTTCAAAAAATATGTCAGATGCAACTAAAGAAAGTATCGAAACTACAGCTCGTGCCAAAAAAAGGAATTATTGAAGGGGAAAGTATATATTGCAAACATTGTGGAAATAAAATAGATAAAGATTCTAGATTTTGTAAAAGATGTGGAAAAGAACAATAATGATTTTTTTAATTTAATGAAATTTTACATTAGTAAGATAAATCAAAAAAATGTGATATAATGTTAATAGAGAGTATTTTTTTCTTTTTTGAATTTTTGGCTTTTATTTTCAAAGGATAAATATTCTCACTTGGTTTTAATAAAATAAAAAGGAGGAAAATATGGATAAGAAAAAAATGATAATTATCGTTGTCTCAATAATTGCTGTAATTCTTGTTGCAGTTATAGCATTTATAGTTAATAAAGATAAAAAAATAATTACTTATAATGTATCTTTTGAAACTGATGGTGGAACAATTGTAAATATGCAAACCATTAATGAAGGAGATAAAGTTACAAAACCAGTCGATCCACTAAAAGAAGGATATATATTTGTTGAATGGACATATCAAGGAGTAACTTATGATTTTAGTCTTGAAGTAACATCTAATCTTGTATTAACAGCTAAATGGGCTAAAGTAGAAAAAGATGATGAAACATTTATAGTAAAATTTGATAGTGATGGCGGTTCAACAATTTCTAATCAAATTATAACAAAAGGTAGTAAGGTGGAAAAACCAAGTGATCCAACAAAAGAAGGATACACTTTTAAAGAATGGACTCTAAATGATAAGACTTATGATTTTGATCAAATTGTTGAAGAAAATTTAGAACTTAAAGCCAAATGGGAAAAAATAGTAACTAGTAATACTACAACAAATAACAATAATAATAGCAATTCAAGTCAAACAATAGTAAAAAAATATACTATTACTTTTGATTCAAATGGTGGAAGCGCGGTATCTTCTCAAACTGTGGCTGAGGGAAGCAAAGCAACACAACCTAGTAACCCAACGAGAAATGGATATACATTTGCAGGTTGGACATTAAATGGAAGTACATATAATTTTAGTTCACCAGTGACTAACAATATTACATTAGTTGCCAATTGGAATGAAGTTGTCAAAAACAATTATACTATTACATTTGATTCAAATGGTGGAAGTGTGGTATCTTCTCAAACTGTGGCTGAGGGAAACAAAGCAACACAACCTAGTAGCCCAACGAGAAATGGATATACATTTGCGGGTTGGACATTAAATGGAAGTACATATAATTTTAATTTACCAGTGACTAACAATATTACATTAGTTGCCAAGTGGACACAAAAAACATATACAATTACCGCTACTAGAGTTGATGCTTATTCTCCAGACAGCATTCTTTCAGTCTTTGAAGATGGCAAAAAAATAACTGTTCAATCAATTAAATATAGTGATGGTACATATTTATGTTCTGGAACAAATACAACTGTTAATACGAATGATATAACTGGAGAAACTAGTTTCATAATTGTATTAAGTGATGGAACTCAAGTAAATGCTACATTACAATAATATGAATAAGAAAAAAATAATAGCAATATTAATTGTATGTGTTGTAGTACTATCGTTTATAATATTAATCTGTCATAAAGATATTTATACAGTTAATGTAGAATTAATTGATGATTTCTCGCCTGATAGAAAATTGATAGTTTTAAAAAATGATAAAGAAATAGAATTTGATGAAATACAATATACTGATGGTGTATATTTATGCTCAGGAGTTAATCCTACAGTTTCCTATAGTGAAATAGATGGAATAGAAGAATTGATAATAAAAATAAATGATAAAAAGCAAGTTACTGCAAAAATTGTAGAAAAATAGGAGGTAAAAATGAAGAAAATATTTAGTTATTTTACAATTATAGTATGTTTACTAATATTAGGAAATATGAAAAATGCTTATGCTGCTGAAATTAAGACAGATGATATAGCTAATTCTACATATGTAATTGGTAAGTGTATGTTTACTAGAGATATTAGTGATAAATATAGTGGAAGTTTGTCAACTGATGTTATTATGTTAGCAGCTAAAACAATAGATAGTAATAATCTTGAAGATATGATTATTTACTATAAAAATGCTAGGGGTATTTGGGTAAATGCTTTAAATAATGAGCAAGTTGAAATGAATGAAACAGTGGAAATAGAATATAAAAATAATGTTGAATATATTCAAACACCTACTTTAACAAAAGTAGCAGGAAACGCAACAACAGCACAATTAACTGTATTTTTTGAAGGCGCATATGCAAATGAAACAATAAGTATTTCAGGATATGAATTATATGAAAAAAATGGTAATACTTTGACTTTAATTGATACAATTGAAACAACATTTGGAACAC
>JAQXPH010000021.1 GCA_029100545.1 bacterium
AGATAAGTCTATTGTTATAACTCCTAATCTTAAGTTTTGTTTCTTATAGTTTTTATCATTTTTAATACAAATTAATCTTATTATTTTTTCTGCTTCAATATCTGAACTAAACGAGATATCTTTTAAATCATCATCAGTATCAACTTCATAGTAATTTAATTTATAATCACTTCCCATTGTTTCTTGTAATTTATTAAAATATTTAAGTGCTTGTTTTGTGTTTTATGTTCTTTATTCATATTTAAATGACAACCATAATCATCAACAAACCAATTAATGTTATATGGTAGTCCATAATTATTATGATTACTAATCATACACATTACATAATCTGACCTAAAATTACCATCAACCATTTCAACTTTATCATTAACTTTTTTAATCTCAATGTTATCAATGTAAGTAGCAATTAGTTTTTGTCTTTTTCCTCTTGTTTCATTTACCCAATTATAAATATTTTCTATAAATTTTTCAGGATTAACAAAATTATCTATTTCTTGTTTATCTTGTATAATTAATAAATCATCAACTGTAAAACTTAAATTCTCGTATTGTTTTTGTTCTTTTAATTTATTAGTTAATTCAGTTCTTTGATATTCAATGTGTTTAATCTCTTTATCAAAATCATTAAGTTTTAATACACCTTTGATATAAGCAGTTTTAATTCTATCCATTTGCTTATCTAAATTTTTAATTTCTTTTTCATAATCTGCTTGTTTATTATCTAATTTAGATTTGATAAATGGTGTGTAATAATCATTTATTAGTTCATCTTGTTTTAATATTTCTAACATTAAACCTAGTAATAAACTTTCTATTTCATATTCTTTATAAGTAGTTTTACAACTTTCACATTTATAGTAATAATATTTCTTTCCACTTTTCTTTTTGGTAGTAGCACAACCACCTAAAAATTTACCACAATTAGCACATTTTAATTTGTTTGTGAATAAGTAAGTCGCTGTTCTTTCATAATGTCTAGCATTTCTTTGTTTTTGATATTGGCAATTTTCCCATTTTTCTTTTGAAACTATTGGCTCAACTACATTTTCATAATATGTAGGGTGTTTAGTTCTTTTACCATTGATAAAATCGCCTTTATAAAGCTCATTTGATAATATCTTTTGAATAGTAGAGTCATACCAATTTGTTTTACCTAATACTTGTTCTTTATTAAATATATTTGCAATAGTTTGATGAGATTTACCCTCTAAATATAAATCAAATACTCTTACAATAATATCTTTTGTTAGCGGGTCAGGTACTAACTTTTTATTATCTCTTTTAAAACCTAGAGGGGAACGATTTGGAATATGACCTGATTTAATAGCCCCAACCATACCGAACTTTGTTCTTTCAGAACATTTTTCAATTTCATTTTGAGATACACTAGTCATTATTCTCATAACCATTCTACCATTTGAAGTAGTGGTATTTGATTCATCAGCCATACAATCAATATCACACTCATAATCATTAACAAACTTCATAAGTTTTTCAATATCATAAACTGAACGAGTTAATCTATCTAATTTAAAAGCAACTATAACATTTATTTTCTTATCTTTAACATCTTGCATCATTTCTTGATATGCTGGTCTTTTATCATTTTTAGCACTTATTCCTGCATCTTCATAAACTTTATAAATTTCATAACCTTTAAATTTACAAAACTCTTTTAATTTTTCTTCTTGTTCGGGTAAACTAAATCCTTCTCGTTTTTGGTCGAGTGTAGATACTCTTTTATAAATACCTGCAATTTTCTTTTCTTCAATCATATTTTTAACACTTCCTTTCATATGTTTGGCACTTTAAACGTAAAAAATTAAGGGTAATTTCAAAAAAAGAGGAGTCAAAAATATTAGATAATACTAATACCTTTGACTCCTCTTAAATAATCAGTTATATGTAATTGTCTTTGTTTAATCATAGAAGTACCTCTCTTTCCCCTTAAAAAGCGATACTGCTTGCTTTTATTAGTTCTATACTATAAACATTTATTCTTGATTTGTCAAGGTTTTAGTGTGCTTTGATATATTCTTCTAGGTCTTTAAATTTAATTTTCTCATTATAACCATTTATAAATATTTCATCATATTCTTCAAAAATTAAATAATCATTATTTTTAACTTTTAATATATGTGGCTTAACATATGCAATATTTGTATTTTTAATAGATTTAATATTACCATTAATAAATTCATATTCTACATAAGCAAACCTACAAATCATTTCTACCCTTCTTTTTAGTTATTCACTTATTACAAGTTCTTTAGTTTCTATTGTCATAATTCATCACTTTTCCTTTCTTAAACAACAAAAAAACTAACATTTCTGTTAGTAATTTATTACTCTCGAATTTATAAAAGTTCGAGTTTCCTATCAATCTGGTGCAGGTAAAGGGACTTGAACCCCCACGAATTGCTTCATTAGATCCTAAGTCTAACGCGTCTGCCAATTCCGCCATACCTGCAAATAAAAAATGGTGGACCTCATAGGACTCGAACCTATGACCGCCCGGTTATGAGCCGGATGCTCTAACCAACTGAGCTAGAGGTCCAATAACAATTTCAATTATATTATAAAATTATATAAAAATCAATAAAAAAATAAAAAAATAGACTTAAAGCCTATTTATTTTGTAACATATTTAATAAATCTATTTTAAACATTTCTTTTGATGCATTTTGTTTTGAAATCATTATACCTTTATAAGTTGTAAGTTCACTTCTATGACCTTCAAGTAAAATATCTTCTGGAGTAAGTGTTTCAAGTATTACTATGCCTTCTTTTTTATGAACCGTATATAATAATTTAACTTCGCCATGAATTTGAGTAAATATTTTATCACTTGGTAATTTTAATTCATAACTTTCAGTACCATTTTTCTTATTACTTGATACCATTTCACCAATAAAATTACCACTTCTTAATGATGGATAATACTCAAAGTTTAGTTTTTTGAAGGCAATCATATTATATTTTTTTAATGCCCTTTCTAATTTTCTAAACTCATTTTCATTAACGTAATCTAAAACATACCCTTTCATATTATTATTCCCCCTTATTACGCTATAATTATAGCATAATTTAATATAAATGTCAAATTTACACCTCATTAATAGTATTTACCAATGGGATTAAATTATACAATAAGTTTTTATTTACGTCAAGAAAAAACAATTTTGTGTCTAAAAAACTGTGATTTTTTTATTTAAACTATAACCATGTCCCAAGTTATTTGTATCAATATTTTCTGATTTTATAGCAATTGGATAATAATGAATATTATACCTTTTCATTAATAAAAAAGTCATTTTTATATATAAATATGTGGCATTTTCATAGTCTTTTTTAGTAATTAATTCTACTAAAGGATTTAAAAAATTTGGAATTATAATACCATTAAGCATAGTAACTACTTTATCTTTATTTTGAGTATATTCTTCATATAATTTCTTGCTTATTAAAGAACCATATACATCATAATCTAAAAGTATTTTTTTACCAAAATCTTCATTAATTAAATAATTATTTCTTAGATTTCTTAAACTTTCAAGATAAATATGATTATCAGAATATCCTAAAATATCACAAAGCATGGTTGTAATATAGCAAAATGTAGCATTATCTTTTCTTGGGTCATACCCATGTTTACTAAGCCATTTTACAGCAGCATCAATTCTTTCATTACTTCTTGTAATATCTTTTGAATATCTTGGGCATTTTTCATCCATTGCCATAGGTCTACAATGATAAGTGCATCTATATCCCCTTGTAGTTGCATCTTTAGGTGTATAAATATCATATTTTAGACAAGTCAAACAATTTCCTTTAAATTCCTTTTGATAATCTCTCATCTTTTCCCCCTAAGTAAAATTTATTATACTCATTTTTTGTTTTTTGTCAAAAAAAGTAGCAAAAGCTACTTTAATTCTACTATTGTTTGTCCTAAATTCCAATTATCTAAATAAAAATCTATAACACTTTTATTGTTTTTAAGAACCCTATGCACTTCTTTAGTTAAAATATTTGTACTTTTTCCATGAATTATCAATACATATTTATTTTCTAATAAAATATTTTCTTCAATAAAATCATTTACTAATACTTCAACCATTGAAACTATTTCACCATGTAAATCTAATTTTGGTGTATTATTATAAATAAACATGTTATTTTACTTCAGATGATATATTTGTTTGCGTAGGTATTTCATTATCATCAGGATATTTTTGTTTAAAATATTTCATAATCTCATCATATTCAGGAATAGATGTTCTTCCTCCAACTTTTACAACAGAAAGACCTGCTGCAATATTAGCAAAAGTGATACACTTTTCAATGTCATAACCTTTCAAAAGGCCATAGGAAAATGCACCATTAAATATATCTTTTGCCCCAGTTGAATCTACAACTTCAACTTTTAAACCTGGCATAACTTTTATTTGATTATTAGATAAATACATTGCTCCTCTATCTTCTAAAGTTACAATAATATTCCTATTTGGAAATTTATTTAATAAATTTGAATAAGCATTTACAAGCGAATTTGGATTATTAAAATCTATCTTTATTCCAGATGCTTTTGAAGCAAAATCTTTTGAACAAATTATATATTTTACATATTTACAAAGTTCTAAAGTTTCAGAGTTAGCTATTTTTGCATCTAAAATAGTAATTTTACTTGCATATTTATTTAAAGCCGCTAAAGCAGCACCATAATCAAAAGTATCTACTAAAACTAAATCAGGATCCATGGCAAATTCAGTTTTCTTCATTAATAATTTTTCTTTAACTAAATTATATATAGTTCTCGATTTGTCTTTTGAAGAAAGCATAATTAATGATATTGCAGTTCTTTTTTCATAAGCGATTTCCATGTATTCAGTATGAACGCCTACTTTTTCTAAATCTTTTCGAATTAAAGAACCAAATGTATCATCGCCAACCATTGAACCCAAATATGTATCTACCTTATATTTTCCTAAAACATAGGCTGCATTTGCTGCAGGTCCTCCACCAATTTCAGATATATCACTAATATTTAACTCGCTATTTTCCTCTGGATAACTATCAATCATGCATGTTATATCATATTTACTATGACCAACGCAAAGCGCTTTCATATAATCAACCTACCTTCTATGATAATTATATAATAAAATATAGATATTTTAAAGTAAAAAATGTATAATATTTATTAAGGGTGATAAAACTGAGAGTAATTGAAGAAAACAAAACATATAGGCATTTTAAAGGAAATGTATATAAAGTATTATTTATTGGATATGATAGTGAAATTAATGATAATGATGGTAGTCCTAGAAAACTTGTCATATATCAATCAAATCATGATGGCAAAGTTTGGGTAAGACCATATGATAATTTTGTATCTTTAGTAGATAAAGAAAAATATCCAAATGCAAATCAAAAATATCGTTTTGAAAAAGTGGATTAACTTCCACCTTTTTTTATGAAATATAATTTCTTACTTTTATAAAAAGCATAAAATACTTCCTCTAATAAAACATTATTATTGTCCATGATATTATTAATCCATGCTTTATCTTTTTTAATATTTTTTAGTGATTCTTCATCTATTTTACCATCTAAAATTATTGGCAAAGGATATGTACTTTTTATTTTAAAAGGCTTATATTTAAATATCGATAATTTTCCATTAGGCTCTAAAAAAGCAAATTCTACTTCTGTAATATCCCTTATTTCTTTTTGTCTTAACGATATTAATAAATCATCTAATGTATATCGTTGTTTTACCATTTCATGATAATTTATTTTTCCATTTGAAATAATTAGTGAAGGTTTACCTTCCAAAATAATTCTTAAGCTTCTACTTTTTATAGAAATATAAGCTAGTAATATTTCAAGTAATACTAATACTACTATTGGTACTATAGTTAAATAAATTGGTTCTGAATGATTTTCAATAGAAATTGCTACAAGTTCGGCAATAAGTATTGATACTATTAAATCAATTACACCTAGTTGGCCTACTTCCCTTTTTCCCATTAAACGATAAGATATAGTTATAAAAAAATAAAAGAATAATGTTCTTATTACTACTTTAAATAAAACCATAAATATCACCATAAATATTATGTTGAAAGTAATAAAATTTTAAACATATCATAATATTTAACAGGTGATTATTATAAAAAAACATTTAAAAACTATAAAATATTTAGGAATATTTATTTTAACTGAAACTTTTTTAGCATTTTTCTTAGGATTTATAAACTTACTTGGAGTAAGTAGTTATATAACTAATCTTCTATCATTTTTATTTAACATTACATTATTTTTTATATTATCATTTAAAAAAGGTAAAACTACTAATAAAAAAGGTTATATTGAAGGATTAATAAATGGTTTTTTATTAGTCTTATGTTTATTTATTTTTACTTTAATTTTCTTTATAAAAAATATAAGTATTTATACTATTTTATATTATCTAATTCTTATTTCAACTTCAATAATTGCTTCAATATTAGGTAAAAATACAAAAAAAGAAAATAAATAATTAAAAAAAGTGGAAAACCCACTTTTTTATTTTTTCTTTCTAAAAAATGTTCTAATTACATAAAATAAAAATACTACATAAATGCCAAAGATTACCCATGCAATAATTGTATAGAAAATTCCACTTGTGTATGAAGATGCTATATCAAGAATCGAATTATGAAAATACTTATTTACTAAAATAGAAAATTCCCTTACTCCTAGCATTTTTTCTAAATTATGAAGCAATCTTAAAAAAATATCAATAATACATATTAAATATACTATATTAGAAAATTTACGCATAAAAATTATTGTTAAAATTATTAATATTAGAATAATTGCCAAATCCATACTATCACCTATAATATAATAGCATAATAAATAAAAAAAATCGAGTTATTTAGACTCGATAATTAACTTAATTGCGGTTTTCTTTTCACCACCAATTTCTATATCTGAAAATGCTGGTATGGCTACCAAATTATCCCCCATTGGTGCAACAAAACCTCTGGCAATAGCTAAGGCTTTAATTGCTTGATTTAAACTACCCGCTCCTACAGTTTGAATTTCTAAAGTTTTTTTCTCTCTAAAAATATTAGCAATCGCTCCAGCAACTTTACTTGGATTTGACTTAGAACCTACTTTCAATATTTCCATAATTCCTCCATAGTAAAATATATTAAGGAATTTAAAAAATATTACTTTAATTCTATTAAATAATTTGTTATTGGATCAATTAATTCTAAAATACCATGAATAAAATAGAAAAATCCTAATACAAGTACTTGAACGCTTTGTTCATAATATAAATTAATTGTACAAAGAAGACCAATTAAAATAAATAATACTAATGTAATTATTTTTAAAATATATATTTTTTTATTTCTATCATGATAATAATCACATTTTTTTAATTTTATTAAACTCATAATAGTTATCCAAACAAATAAAGTTAAAGCAAGATTAAGAGGATTTTTTTCAACATTTACAAGGCCTAAAATAATTAATGTTATAATGCTTGCTATCATAGTAAATAAGCCTTCATAATCTTTTGATTCATTAGTTAAAATATATTGAATTAAATTCATAATTCCATAAAATGTTAGTACTCCCATAAAAATATATTTTACATTAATTATTTTTAAAAGTGGGAATATTAAAATTATACTTCCAAGAATTATTAATACTACCGCAGTTATTAAATCAACTATTTGTTTTCTTTTCATTACTTATACCTCCAAATCTTCTGTCTTTTAAATAAAAATTATCAATTATTTTATCAAGTTTTTTTGTAGTAAAATCAGGAAAAAGTGTATCAATAAAAAATATTTCTGCATATGTTAATTGATAAAGCATAAAATTACTTAATCTTTTTTCACCACCTGTTCTTATTAATAAATCTATAGGTGGTAAATCATTATCCATATATTTATAAAAATTATCTCTATTTATATCGTTTATACTGACTTTATTATTAATTAAATCATTATGATATCTATTTGCAGCACGAATAATTTCTTCTTGCGAACCGTAATTTAGGCAAATATTTAAGACTGAGCCATTATTATTTTCAGTTTCCTTAGTAATATTGTCCATTGAATTAACAACATCATCTCGAAGACCATTTTTATCCCCACTAAAAACAACTTTAATTCCCTTTAACTGAAGTTTTTTAAATTTTTTATTAAACATTTCAATAAATAAATTCATTAAATAATCAACTTCTTCTTTACTACGTTTAAAATTATCTGTTGAAAATGCATAAACACTTAAATACTCAATATTCAAATCATTTATATGAACTGCTAGTTTTTCAAGAGTACTTGCACCTTTTTTATGACCCATACTACGACTCATTCCCCTTTTTTGAGCCCAACGACCATTTCCATCCATTATTATTGCAATATGTTTTAAATTATTTTTCATTTTTTCCTCTTAAATTAATTATAATAAAATTTTTTCTAATATACAATTAAAAAAGAAAGATTTTTATTTCTTTTCTTTCTTTTCTTCGCCTTTTAATCCTTCCTTAATACCTTTACTTATTTCTTTTGCAATTTGTCCATATGTAGGTGCCATTTCTTTAGCGATACTTGCACCAGCTTTACCAACTGAAGGAGCCATTTTTTCAATACCCTCTTGTGCAATAGGCATCATTTGTTGTGCAGAAAAAGCTGCAATTTCTCTTCTTTTAGTCATCATATAAATAGATCCAGATATCATTATAGAGACAATAAGAATAAATCCACCTACTATATAAAATGGAACGTATTTTTCTGACTCAAATTTTTTATTAAAATCAGTGTATTTGTTATCTAATAAATAAATTTCACCATTTTTTGCTTTTAATTCATTTTTTAATGAACAGTATGATGATGTATAATTATTATTCTTAGCACTATCAAAAGCACAATGATCAAAACTTTCATCAAGGGCATTTTCTATTACATCAATTGATTTTTTATCTACTGCAATACTTTCATTTAATTCTTCAATTTTATCTTGTCTTGCATAATAAGCATCATCAAATCCAGTAAAAGTAACTCTTTTTAAATTTTTTATTTCATCTTCTATTGGCTTAATTTTTGCTTCAAGATCTTCCTTTGATTTTATAAGATTTTGTTTTTCTTCTTCAACTTGATTAGATAGTTGTTGTTTTTCACTTTCCAATTGTTGTAATTCTTTTGCTTTATTTTCTTCAGAATATTTTTCATTAACAGCATTTTGTTTTACTATTCCAGTAATTATTAAACTACCACCTAGTAGTAAACCAATAGTTAAAACAATTAATGCTATAGACTTAATTTTTTTCTTTCCTTTTAAATAATTTTCCTCTGTTAAAATTTCTTTTTTTTCCATAAATACTACCCTTCCTTATCTTTTAAAACTAATTTCTTTTTCTTGAATATTTAATTGAAGTTCAGAAAATGACATATGACATTTTTTTAATGCGTTATTTTTAATTTCAAATTCCTCATGCGAAATTGATGTAGAACTAATTCTATCATCTAAAGTAAGATATGTAAATGCTTTATTTGCTTGCACTATGCCATCACAATAATTAAATATATCATCAATGCTATTTATTTTATCTTTAATACTATTTAAATATTCTTCTAATTGTTTACTTTGATAAGATTCACTTTGATCAAGAAATATTACTCCTGAACCATCTGGATATAAGTCAGCAATTGCAGGTCTTACAATAAAATTATTAAGTAAATGTTGATAACGACCATACTCATCTTTTTTTACTTTAGCTATTAAATATGAATTATCTTCATATTTTACTACACCATAATAATCTGCTTCAGTAAGCATTAGTCCTTCCTTAATACCAATTCCTTCCCAAGAACCCTTCGGATTAACATCATTAGAATATCCAAATTCGATAATTTTCATTTTGGCCTCCTACTACTATAGTATATCAAACATCCAATAAAAAATCTTAATATTATATTTTACTTACATGTTATTTACATAAAAATTATAATTCTTTACATAATTTTATTATTATAAATTAAACATTTACACTAGACAACATGTGTTTATCCTGTTTTAAATTTCCTTGTTATATATATCATTTTTTTCTATGAAATTATTAATTGTTATATTTCTATGATTTTTTCAAAAAATGATAAATCAATCATTACTGATTGATTCACGTATTTAAAGTTCGAATAGTTCAAACAGATTTCCCTATGATGCAAGTGTCGTAGTAATCTACAACTTTCTCTCAAAGACGATTGATATAAAAATCACTCTCTATATACAATAATACCATTAAAAGAAAAAAGTAGCAATAATTTATCACTACTTTGTTTGATTTCTTTCACTTCTTTTAATTTTTCTTAAAACTTTACCTGTTTCCTTATCAAAATGTTTTTCTGCATCTTCACTAATTGAAGTAATAAATCCTTTTTCTGTGCAGATTTTCATTAAATCAGCGTAAGAACAATAATAACCTCTTGCAAATAACATATTACCATTAGCCATTGCGTAGCCATTTTCATCAAATTCTGTTCCATTATTAAATGTCGTATCTAGCCAATGCTCATATATTTCTCCATCATACTTATAAAACTCTTTAAATTTACCGTCGATTCCTAAATATGCTATTTTTCCATAACTATTTCTACCATCATAAACACGAGATAAAGGAATACTTCCCTCGCTAAATTCACTAATTCCTTGCCAACCAGAAAATTTAGAATAACTCTTATCTATTTCTTCTTCAACAAATTCTCCTTCAAGATTAAGGTATTTAAATGTAGTATCAATCCAAGATACACTTCCATCTTTACCAACTATTGCAAATCCATATTGATTAAAATCGAAAGCAACATCATATCGAAAAGGTAGTAAAACATTATCAGATTCTCTTACATATGCATATTCACCATTTTCTGTTTGAACAACTTTAAAACCATTCACAAATTCATTGCTATCATCAATTATTTTTTCAGATTTTATATGAATATTAGTCTCATTTGGTGTATTTTGATTTATGGTATAGCAAATATTTCTTGTACGATCTCTAACGATGAAAATACTGCAACTACGAATGACATTGATAATTTTTGTAGGCATTTTACCCATAATAAACCCTTCTAACGCAAATTATTATATCATACTTTTTTGATTTTTATTATTTTTTATTAAATTTCCATTTCAAAATCATCTTTTTCATTTTCATAATTGTGATTTTTACTAAATTCATAAGTGTCTTGCAAATCTTCAATAATTCCTAATCTCTTTCTTAATGATTCTTCTACATCAATTTCTTTCTTGATAACATTTATCATAGACACCAACCTTTCTTATGATTTTTTCCAAACGAAAAAAATCAATCAATTCGATTGATTTCTATATATCAAAGTTCGAATAGTTCGAGCAGATTTTCCTATGGTGCCGAATACAAGAATTGAACTTGTGGCTAAAGCTTACCATGCTTTTGTTTTACCATTAAACTAATTCGGCATAAGATAATTATATTATTAATTATATAAAATGTAAACTTCAAAATATAATAGATTTATTTATAGCTAAATGATATAATTAGTATAATAAGAGGTGGAAATATGAGAGAAGCTGTAGGTTCAAGTTGGATATTTTTTATAGTAATAAGTTTTACACTTATATTCGCCGGTTTTTTAGTTATGGCGTTAAGTTATTCAAAAACATATAAATTAAAAAATGAGCTTACTTCAATAATTGAAAAATATGAAGGTTTAACACAAACTGACACATCAGGAAATAAAGTAAGTGGTTCAATTAATATAATGAATACATATCTTCAAAATAGTAATTATATTGGAAAAGGTACTTGCTATGATGGTACTAATACAATGTATGGTTTTAATTTAGATGATACAATGGCAAATGTTGCTAAAGAAAATGAAAAATACTCATACTGTGTAAAAGTAATGACAAACACCAAAACATGTGAAACATTGTTTAGAGTTACCCTATTTTATGAATTTAATATACCAGTACTTGGTGATTTATCAAAATTTAAGGTTTCTGGTCAAACCAATGAAGTAAATAATGCATTTATTAATGATATTCAAATTAAATGTGTTAATTAATATATAAAATAAAAACCCCATTAAATGGGGATTTTGTTTGTATTACTGGTGGCTCCAGCGGGAATTGAACCAGCGACACAAGGATTTTCAGTCCTCTGCTCTACCGACTGAGCTATGAAGCCAAATGGCGGTTCCAACGGGATTTGAACCCGTGATCTCTTGCGTGACAGGCAAGCGTGATAGGCCGCTACACTATGGAACCATTGGTTGCGGGAGAAGGATTTGAACCTACGACCTTCGGGTTATGAGCCCGACGAGCTACCAGACTGCTACCATCCCGCGATATTTCAACTTGGCGGGGGAAAAGGGATTCGAACCCCTGCGCCGGTTACCCGACCTCCTGGTTTTCAAGACCAGTCCCTTCAACCGGACTTGGGTATTCCCCCACTTTTTCAAGTGCAATTTGATTATAGCATAAATTATTTTAACTTGTCAATCAACTTTTTAAAAAAATACTTGCATTATGCAAAAAAAAAAGATATAATTAAATAGTCTTATCAAATTAAGACAAGTGCCTTTGCCCGAGTGGCGGAATAGGTAGACGCACAGGACTTAAAATCCTGCGAGTATAAAAGCTCGTGCCGGTTCAAGTCCGGCCTCGGGCACCATTAATAAAATCACTCAATTAAGTTTGAGTTTTTTTTATACAAAAAAATAATAATTATTCATTATTATTCTTAATTTCTGATAGTTTTTCACTTATCCAAGTATTTAAATGATTTTTAAGAGGTAAAAAACCAAGTCTTGACTCTTTAATCTTACTTTTTGAATTAGATTTATAATTAATATTTTTTATTGATAGTTTTAAATGATGATTAAACTCATCTACCTCTAAAATCTGTGTATAAATAATTTCCCCAATCTTTAAGAAATCATTTATATCTTTAACAAAATCATTTGATATTTCTGAAATATGAATTAATCCTGTATAATTTGAATCTATATTTACAAAGGCTCCATACTTCTCTATTCCAGTTACTTGGCATTTAACGATACTACCCGATCTATAATCTGCCATAAAACCTTCTTCCAAATAAATTCTATCATATTTTTAAAAAAAATGATATACTAATATTTAGTGATATATATGGAAGAAAAAATTTTAAAAATAATTGAAAAAATACGTCCATATTTAAATATGGATGGTGGAGATATTGAATTTATAAAATATGAAGACAATTATATTTACATAAAATTATATGGTGCTTGTGCACATTGCTTATACCAAGATAATACTATTAATGAAAATCTTTTATCTTTTTTTAAAGATGAAATTCCTGAAATTAAAGGGATAATTAATGTAAATTTTTAATCCAGGAAATGTCTTCTAAAGGGGCATATGATGAAATTAAATCATATGCTTTTTTTAAAAATATTTCATAATCACAATTTTTAGAAATAATACCAATTAGTTTTTGACTATCTTCATTTGAATTTATAATACTATCATAAATATCAAAATAATATGACGGATATAAAAGTCTTGCAAATAACATATTATATGAATATATTGATAATTTAACACTTTTTAAATATGTAATAAGTTCTGTAAAAGCATCTTCACCAGCAAAAAAATAACTTTTTATATATTCTCCAACATCTCTTACTTCTAAATCAAAAATAAAATTTAATGGATTAAAATAATTTAATCTATAATTTGGATAAAAAATTCTTTTTCTACTTAAAACTATTTTATCCATTAAAGATAATCCAAATTTTTTATTAACATTATTAACAAAATATATAGCATTTTCACTTAGTCCTATATAATAATCTATACTACTTTTAATAATATTATTTGTTTTTATTTCTTTAAGTTGCTGTTCAATATAATCAATTTTACTTGACCATAAATAACTCCAATTATTTCGATATAAATTATTTTTACTATCATTTAAAACCAACTTTTTATTATAAGTTATCATATCAGATATTGAAATAATTTCATCTTTATTTGTTACTTTAACTAATATATAATTTACATCTTCTATTTTAGTTAAATATTCATTATTTATATTTACCAAAATATTATGACACTGTACTCCTTTTTGTTTAAGTTCTAATGTACAATTTATAATATCTTTTAAATCCTCATTAGTTCTTTTATAAAAGAGAAAATAATAATCTTCACTATTTAAAATAAAATGATATACATCTTTTTCTATAAATAATTTTTCAATTTTTATATTATAATAGTATTCAATAGTTTCTTTCATACTAAATTATATAAAAAAACTTCAGCATTAATACTGAAGTTTTATTTATTTTCAAAAATTTTAACTAATGCGTCAAACACATTTTCACAAGATTTCATAAAAGTTTCTTTAATTTGATTAATTTCATTATTATTTATTTGACCTATGTTATTATCACTTAATGCTTGATTTAAATTATTAACAAAAGGATTTATTTGCTGCATTTGCATAATATTTTGAGTACTAGGTTCAACAACACTTTGCATTGGATTTATATTATTAATATCCTGTGCAATTGGATTTGGCATAGTTGGACTAACCATATTAGGCATTACCGGAGAATTAACACTTTGACCAATAGAAATTGGACTATCCATTATATTTTGCTCAACTGGTGTTTGAACTGGTGCTACTGGCTCTTGAACAGGCATTACTTCAGGTGTTACTGGTGAAACTTGTGGAGTCTCAGGAACTGGAGGCTTATAAGCATTTTTTAATACGTCAAAAGACGCTACAGGTAATGTAAGTTGAGTAAAGAAATCATCTTGAGCAGTCAAATTTTCTGGAACAGCTAAATATATAAAATTATTACCACTTATTATTGATTTTAAATTTTCTTTAACACTACTCCACTCACTTTGATCATATATTTTTTCAAGTTTATTTCCAATAAGTTTACTTATACAAATTATAGGAAGTCCCATAGATCCATTCATTTCATTATCAAAAACAATGTAATTTGCACTTACGCCTTGAAAACAAGTTATTAAAGGCTTTTCAAAAACATTACCACTTACTAAACTTACTTTTATTTTACTCATCTATATCAATCCCTTCTTATGATAAAATCATTATAGCAAAAATATTACTTATTTTCAACTTTTTTGAGTATAAAATATCTACACCCATAAGCACAGTATTTTTCAATATATTCTTGCACATTTTTTATATCATTTATTTTTTTAAAATTTTTATTATCTTTATCATTAAAACCCTTTAGACGTAACTTACCATATGCCCAATCACCAACTATATAATTAAAGTCATCAAAATATTCAGTTATTTTATCTTTTAATACTTCTTCATCAATTGCATCTTTTTCATTTTTAATTACATCATATGTTTTATCATTTATTGTTATTTTCATTAATATCCCCCTAAAAAACAAAAATAGTTAATAAGAATATTGCTAAACCTAATGTCGCAACTATCGATAAAACTAATAAAATATCAACATAACCATTACCAGATGACAATGTTGGTTTAGGATTTTTATAATCATATACTGCTTTATCTAATAAATAATCCTTATTTATTGCATTTTCATTTATATCAAAATAATTATATACTTTTTTATTTACTTCATCAAGTTCATCAGCAGATAATTTATTTATATCTTCTAAAGAATATTTTAATATCTCATAAGCATCAATATTAAGAGTTTTCTTTGGCTTTTGTGGTTTATGATATTTACTTGATTCCATAACTTTTGAAAAATAATTTTCAATTTCATTAGGATCTTTTGCCATCAAATAATTATATGATATTATTAACATATTTGAAGAATTAGGAGTATAAAGTAAGTCTTTAAAATTGCATTCTATATCCTTACTAATTTCCATAGTCTTATTTTTTAAAGCAAACATATCAATAAGCATCTTTTGTAAATTAATAAAATCTTCAGAGTTTTCATTCTCATAATAATTTTGAAAAGTTTTTTTAAATTTATCTACATTTATATAATTATAGCCATATTTTTCTAAATTATCATTTAAAGCTTGTTCATTATTTAAGTAAAATGGATTTAATATATCTAATTCATCATAAATAATCATTAATAATCTTATAACTACAACCATAAATGAATTAAATTTTACTCCCTCAATAGAATTTTTATTATTTAAATAATCATTTATAGCAATAGTAAATGCTTCATTCACAAAAACATTTTTCATACTCTCACCTATTATTAAGTATAGCACAAAAATTATTCAATTGGAATATCTAAAATTGCACCCTCTTTTATATAACTATTACCATAAAATGAAGGTACTTTTCCTTGAATAACTTTTGAATTTAATAATAAATCATATTTTTCTTTATGTTTTTCGATATTTAAAGGTATAGTAATTAAATAATTTATTTCTAAATGTAAATAAATTTCTATTAAAGCATTGTTTATTCCAAAATTTGTAACTTTAGTTTCAATATTAGCCAAAATGGAATTAGTAAAATCATATTTTATCATTATTTTTGGTCCTATGTTTGCAAGTAGTATATTATCACTACTTATAAGAAATGGGACTTCAATTATATCTTTTTTAATTATTGTTTTTTTTAAATTATTTACATAATTATTTAAAATATCATACGACTTATTTAAATCATAATCAACATATACTATCTCATTATCACTATTTTGAACAATTTCTAAAAGATTATTAAAATTATCATTATATATATTATTAATATTTTTAATTATGTTACTATCAAGTTCTTCTTTTACTTTTTGATATGTATAACTTTCAAGTTTTGGGTTAATTTTTTTACTATAAACACTAAATAAAATAACAAATAAAAATAAGATTAAAATGAATGAAAACAATATATAATATTTTCTTTTAATCTTATTTTTTAATTTCATAATAAATAATATGCTTTTATAAAAAAGATTTTACTAATATTATTGCTCCAGCAATAAAAGCTATAATTAATAATAATATAATTATTTTAACAAAGATAGATGATTTTCCATCTTCAATATCAGTAAAGTCTTCAAAATCTTCCTTATTAAATCTAGTAGATTTAGTAAAAAATGAATTTTCCATTGATGTTTTAACTTCTTCATTGTTTTCTTTAGAAACTTCTTCAAAAATAGTTTCTTTAGTTATTTCGTTCTCATCATCTTTATCAATAACTTCTCTTATTGTTTGAGTTTTATCACTACTTTTTAAATCTTCATATAAATCTAATGGATTATAATCATCATTTTTAAGTGATTTTTCATTAATAGTAATTGTATTAATTAAATTTTGTAATTCTTTAGCAGTTTCTTCTTTTATTGAATGATCATTTTCTTCAGTTTCTTTAAAATCTAAACTATTTAAAATATCAAATTGTGTATTTCTTAATTTCTTATTTCTTTCTTCAGCATAATTATCTTCTTTATCTTCTTTTGCTTTATCTAAAATAACATTAATATCATATTCCTTAGTTTCTTCAACTTTTTTAACAGGAACTGTCTCAGTATCAATTTTTATTGATTTTCTTTTTGGAGTATCTTTATAATGAGTATCTAATATACTTTTAATTTTTTCTACATCAATATTTCCTTTATTATCACCAATAACAGTAGCATTACTTTTTACTTCAAAATTATCAAGTTCTGTTTTACTTATTTGTTTATATAGTTCCTGATTCCTTGAAGTTCTACTTATAACCTTACCTTCCTCGTAATATTTATCTACTCTATGTTCCATAAAACACCTCTACCATTATAATAATAACACGTATATTTTAAAAAGTAAATTATATCATTTTTATATTTTCTCACGATTTTTTGAATAATTACACCCACAAAAATTTTGTCTATATAAGTTAAATTTTTTAGAGTACTCTATTGATTTTTTATATCCATCTTCTTTTTTAAAATCACTATATAGATATTTTATATTATATTTTTTTTCTAAATCTGAACCTATTTCATTTAAAATATAAGAATTTTTATAAGGACTTACTGAAAGTGTTGTGCAAAAATAATCATATTTTTTTTCTTTAGCTACTTTACATGTCTTTTCCATTCTTAAATAATAACATCTATAGCATCTTTTTCCACCTTCAGGACAATTTTCAAATCCTTTAGCAATTTTCTTAAATTCTTCATTTTCATAATCACAATCTAAAAAATCTATTTTATTTTTAGTTTTAACCTTTTTTAATAAATTAATTTGTTCATCTTTTCTTTTTAAATATTCCTCTTGAGGTTCAATATTAGGATTATAATAAAATACTGTTATATCAAAATAATCAGAAAGTATTGAAATAACTTGAGTTGAACATGGCGCACAACAGCTATGAAGTAATACCTTTGGAATATAATCTAAATTTCTTATAGTTTGTTTTAAAATTTCATTATAATTTGTTCTCATAAAATTTCCTTCTTAAGTATATTAACACTTTAATAATAAAAATACTATAAAAAATTACTAAAATTAATCATGAGTATTTTCACCATATTTTTTAAAAATGAAATTTGAACTACTACTATCTAAATAAAGTATTCCTTTTTCATCCAAGACGGAATAAATTTCTTGATATTTATTTAATTTATCTATATTTACTAAATTAATATATACTGTATTTCCATCTTTCATTCTAAGTAAAAATCTTTCATCATCAATTACAGTATCTTCATATTTATCAATAGAATATTCAATTTCACTAATCATTTGATAATTACTATCATCTATTTTAGATAATGAATTAATTAAATTTTTATATATTTCACTTGGTACATAATTAACTAATATTGGATATCCAATATATTCATTTATATTATCTATTTCTTCTCCATTTGACAAAACAATTTTTTTTGTAAGTAAATTTAAAAATAATAATTTGTTTTCTTCAATTTCAATTTCAATTGTACCATTAAAATTTCTTTTTATATATGCTTTATTTATTAAAGAGTTTTTTTCTAAATCTTTTTTTATTTTATTTGTACTTATTTTAAAAATTGAATCTTTATAACTAATATTTGCATCAGCAATTATTTGAGTATCATTTAATATATTATTTCCTTTAATACTTATGTTTTTGATAGGCATTTTTAAAATATAATATATTAAAGATAATATTAAATATATAAATAATAGTAAAAAAATTAAACCCATTAATCTAATTTTTTTATGTTTCTTATTATTTTTTTTCATAATGAAGACCACCTTACTATAATAGGTTCTACTTCTAACGAAATTCCATAATTTTCAAATACTTTAATTTTAATAAAATTAATTAATTCTATTACATCTTTAAAAGAAGCATTACCATTATTTACAATAAAGTTTGCATGTTTTTTACTAATTTTAGCATCATTTATATGATATCCTTTTAAATTAAGAGTATCAATTAATTTTCCAGCACTTACACCTTCTGGATTTTTAAATATACTTCCCACGCATTTTTCATTAAGTGGCTGACTATTTAATCTTTTTTCATTATTTTCTTTCATATCTTTTAAAGTTTTTATTGGATCACCTTTTTCTAAAATAAATGTTACTGACAAAATAATATAATCATTTAAATTAGTAAATCTATAACCATATTTTATTTCACTTTTTAGTATTTCTTTTACTTCAAAATCTTTTGTAAGTACTTTAACTTTATATACATATTCCATCATATCATGATTATAACAACCAGCATTTCCCATAACTGATGCACCAACAGTGCCTGGAATAAGTGAAGCAAAATTTAAAGACACTAAACTTTCCTGAAGACATACATTATTTAAAAAGCCTAACTTTACTCCACATGAGGCAGTTACAAAGTTATCATTTATTGTGATTTTATTTAGATTATTAAGTCTAATTACTACACCATCAAAATATGAATCATCTAATATAACATTAGAACCATTACCTAATATATAATATTTAATTTTTTCATTTTTTAAATATTTAAGTAAATTTATTAAACAATTTTCATTTTTTACTTCAATTAAATATTTACATTTTCCTCCAATACCAAAAGTAGTATATTTTTTTAAATCTACATTTTCTAAAACATTTCCATATTCATTCATTATAAAATTTCCTTTATTTCATTATAGATAATATCTGAACTACTTATCATATTTATTTTTTCCAAATTTTTTTTCATTTCTTTATATTCTTTACTACCATTAATTAAATCATTAACTTTATTATATAATTTATCTATATTTAAATCTTTTTCCTCAATTAAAATAGATAAATCTTTGTCTTTTAAATCTAATGCATTATAATATTGATGATTATTTGCAACATTTGGAGATGGAATAAGTATTGAGGGAACTTTTGAAGCAATTATTTCTGACAAGGTACTAGCTCCTGCTCTTGAAATAATTAAATCTACATTTCTAAGTAGTCCTGACATATTATCTAAAAATGGTATTATCTTAATATTTTTAGAAAATGTTTTGCCATTAATAAAATCTTTATAATAATTTTTACCTGTTATATATAATACTTCAAAATTATCATTTTCGTTAACTTTAGATAAAAAACCTAAGAATATATTATTTATACTTTCACTTCCTAATGATCCAGATACTATTAAAAGAAGTTTTTTATTTTTGTGTAAACCTAAACTTTCTTTAGTTATTTCTTTTGTTTTTAAAGCATTTTCTCCTGCTGGATTACCCGTATAAATACATCTTTTTGCTTTAGTAAAAAATCTATTACTATTTTCATAAGAAGTACATACTAAATCAGCATTTTTAGATAAAAGTTTATTTGTTTTACCAGGAATACTATTTTGTTCATGTAAAATAGTTTTAATGCCCATTTTTTTGGCAACATAAATAACCGGCATTGTAACATATCCACCCGCACCTATGACAACATCAGGTTTAAAATCTTGCATTATTTTATAACACTTATTAATGGCTTTTTTTATTAATATAATATTTTTTAAATCTCTTAAAATCATTGTTTTACTAAAACCATATATTTCAAGTGGAATATATTTAATATTTAAATTTGGAATAATATCTTTTTCCATTCTATTATGAGTTCCAATATATAAAATATTTAAATTTTTTTCTTTTTCTTTAAATTTATTAATAATTGCTAAAGCTGGATTAATATGACCCCCAGTACCACCTGCGCTTACTATAATATTCATAAATAAATCACCTATCTATCTAATTAATATTATACAAAAATAAGTACTTTTTTACAATTATTATGTTTATTGACTAAATATATAAAAAATATACATTCTTCTAATTGACATTTTTTTACAAATTTAAAATAACTAATTCAACGTTTAATGCACATATTTTTTTTCATAATAATATTAGGTGATTATTTTGGATAATATTTCAATATGGCAAAAAAATTCTGAAAATAATATAAATAATAATATGTTTCAAACAATAAAAACTGATATTTTAATTATTGGTGGAGGTATTGCAGGTTTAGTCGCAACCTATATGTTATCAGAAAATAATCAAGACATAACCTTAATTGATAAAAAATTGCATTCAATAAGATATTATAATGATTATATAATTTATACCTTAAATGAACATAAATTAACAAAAGCATAAAGTTAAATTAATTTGTCCTCATTTAAAATGTAATTTAATATTTAATGCAAAGAAAAGACATGGGATTGCCCATGTCATAGTTCTAGATTTGATATAGATGGTAAATTAATTTACGGACCATCTACTAAAAATATTGATAAATAATTATTCAATTATACATATTTCATTATTTTTTAGACTTTTTTGAACATCAATAACTCTTTGATTTGAGGATCCTTTCCATTTTAATGTAGGATTATGTAAATTATTTATAAATTGTCCATCAACTAAAACATCTATATATTTAAGTACTTCTTTATCTTTTAAATCTTTATCGAATAAATATCCACTCCACACCCAAAGATTTTTATTGGGAAATTTTTCTTTGAATGCTTTAGCAAGAGCTGTTGTTCCATCAATATTATTTGGATGCATTGGTTCTCCTCCTAAAATTGAAAGGCCAACAATATAATCTTTATCACAAAGATCTAATACTTTTTTAATTGTTTCTTCAGTAAAATCATTTCCACCATTAAAGTCCCACGTTTCTTTGTTAAAACAGTTTTCACAATGGAATGCACAACCTTGCATAAATATTGATACTCTTACGCCGGGTCCATTAGATATATCCATTTTTCTTATTTTATTGTACTTCATTTTTAGGCATCCTTATTATCTATATGAATTACCCTTTCTTTTATTTCTTGAGTTCTACCTTTATTCCAGAAATTTGTTCCAATATAACCACATGTTCTTCTTGCAACATTTAGTTTATTGTGATCTCTATTTCCACAATTTGGACAATACCATTCTAAATTATCATCAATTAAAATTTCTCCAGTATATCCACATTCTTGACAATAATCAGATTTTGTATTTAGTTCAGCATACATAATATTATCATAAATATAACTTATTACTTCTAAAACAACATCTAAATTATTTTCAAGATTTGGTGTTTCAATATAACTTATTGCTCCACCTGGAGAAAGTTTTTGGAACTCACTTTCAAGTTTTAACTTAGTAAAAGCATCAATTTCTTCGAATACTGGAACATGATATGAATTTGTAATATAATCACGATCTGTTATACCTTTAATTGTACCAAAACGTTCTTTTAAACATTTAGCAAATTTATATGTTGTTGATTCAATTGGAGTTCCATAAACAGAATAATCTATTTCTTCTTCTTCTTTCCATTTTTTACATTTATCATTCATATATTGCATAACTTTTAAGCCAAATTCTTTGCCTACTGAACCATCCGTATGAGAGTGTCCAGTCATATATTTAACACATTCATAAAGACCAGCATAGCCTAAAGAAATAGTTGAATATCCATGATGAAGTAATTCATGAATACTTTGACCTTTTTCAAGTCTTGCAAGGGCACCATGTTGCCATAATATTGGAGCTACATCACTCGTAACTTTTGAAAGTCTTTTATGTCTTATCTGAAGAGCTCTATGACATAGTTCAAGTCTTTCATCAAATATTTTCCAAAATAATTCCATATCCTTATCAGATGAAAGAGCAACATCAGGTAAATTTATTGTTACAACTCCTTGATTAAATCTACCATAATATTTTGGATTACCTTTTTCATCAACATATGGAGTTAAGAAGCTTCTACATCCCATACATGGATAACATTGTCCATTACCATTTTTATCAATTTTTAACTGCTTCATAATTTTTTCAGAAATATAATCTGGTACCATTCTTTTAGCAGTACATTTAGCAGCAAGTTCAGTTAAATAATAATACTTTGTTCCTTTTTTAACATTATCTTCTTCAAGAACATAAAGAAGTTTTGGAAATGCAGGAGTAATATAAACACCTTTATCATTTTTCATTCCCTCAATTCTTTGTTTTAAAACTTCTTCAATAATCATAGCAAGTTCATCTTTATATTCATCAGTTTCATTTAAATACATACATACACTTAAAAATGGAGCTTGACCATTAGTTGTAGTCATTGAATTAATTTGATATTGAAAAGTTTGTACACCATCTGTTATTTCTTTCTTTAAATCTTCTTTAGCATACTTTTCACAATCTTCTTTTTTAAATTTTCTTTTCTTATATTTTTCTAAATATTTTTCATAACTACTTCTTACAAAAGGTGCTAAATGAGTAAGAGTTATAGTACATCCACCATATTGACTTGATGATACTGCTGTAATAATTTGAGTTGCAATTGTCATTGCTGTTAAAAATCTATGAGGTTTTTCAATCATAACTCCATTAATATTTGTACCATTTTGAAGCATATCTTCAAGATTAATTAAATCACAATTATGTAATGCATTTTGAGCAAAATAATCAGCATCATGAAAATGAATAATACCTTCATCATGAGCCTTTACTATATCTTCTGTAAGTAAAAATCTTCTTGTAATATCTGTTGAAGTAATTCCTGCTAAATAATCTCTTTGAGTTGTTACAACTCTTGCATTTTTATTAGAATTTTCTGTATTCCAATATTCACTTTCTCCATCAATCAATTCTTTAATAGATAAATCTGTCGTATTACTTTTTCTAACAAGTTCTCTTGTATAACGGTAAGTAATATATTCTTTAGCTAAAGCATATTTTCCAAGTGCCATTAATCGATATTCAATAATGTCTTGAATATCTTCAACAAGCATTCTTTTTTTCTTTAAACCCTCTATATATTTTATAATATTTTTAATTTGAATATCACTAACTCTGTCCTCTTCAGCGACTTCCTCATTTGCCTTTTTTATAGCTATTTCAATTTTTTCTGGACAATAATCAACTATATGTCCATCACGTTTTACTATTTTCATTTTTTACCTCCACTTCTATTTTAAAACTACATTAAATATATCACAATTTATAATAATATAAAGTTGCATTTGCAACACTTTTTAAAAAATGATAAAATTTTACTAAAGAGGTGTAAAGTGAAAAAATTATTTGATAATATTTGTGAAAAAGATAAAAAAAAACTAGAACAAAATTTAGAGGCAATCACCTATACTTTTCACAAAAATCAGAGCATTTCAAAGTATTTGAAAGATCATATAATTGGAATTATTTTAAATGGAAAAGCAAAAATAATTCATACAGATTATAATGGTAATAGTTTAGTCGTTGATGAATTATATGAAAATTCTATTTTTGGTTCTAATATATCATTTTTATATAATAGTGAATATGAAATTATTGCTTATGAAGAAACAAAAGTATTAATATTTGATTATGATTTAATTTTAAAATATGATTCATCATCTTATTATTATAATCAGTTTTTAAAAAATTTAATTGAAATTATAAATAATATTATTGAAGAAAAAAATAATCGTTTACAAATTATTAGTAAAAAAACAATCCGAGATAAATTACTAGAATACTTTAATATAGAAAGTAAAAAGCACGGAAGTAGTATAGTTTATTTGCCATTTACTTATGCTGAACTTGCCGATTTTTTAGCAATTGATAGAAGTGCTATGCATCGTGAACTTAAAAATTTAAAAGAAGAAAATATAATTGATATTAAAGGTAAAAAAATAATTTTACTTTATAGGCATTCATTTATAATATAATTACTTGAAAATATTATCTAAACTAAAGTATAATAATTATGAAAAGGAAATGATTTTATGTTTGAAAACAAAAAAATTCATATGATTGGTATTGGTGGTATATCAATGAGTGGTATCGCAGAAATTTTGCTTTCTTTTGGATGTAAAATAACGGGCTATGATGCAACGAAAACCAATATAACTAATCATTTAGAAAAAATAGGAATACCAGTTTATGATAAATGTAATATTTTAAATGTTGAAAATGCTGATATTATAATTTATACTGCTGCTATTCATGAAGATAATGAAGAATTAAAATATGCTAGAGAAAATAAAAAAGTTGTTTATGAAAGAAGTACTTTTTTAGGTTTACTTATGAAAGAATATGAAAATGTATTATGTATAAGTGGTACTCATGGAAAAAGTACTACAACTGGAATGGTAAGTAATATATTTTTAAAAGCAAATTTAAATCCTACAATTATGATTGGAGCTATTCTGCCATCAATTAATAGTAATAATAAAGTTGGTAGTAAAAAATATTTTATCGCTGAAAGTTGTGAATATGTTGATAGTTTTTTAGAATTTTTTCCAACAAGCGAAATTATTTTAGATATTGATGATGATCATTTAGATTATTTTAAAAATATTGATGGAATTATTTCTTCATTTAATAAATTTGCAAATAAATTAAATAATAATGGAAATTTAGTTGTAAATAATGATGATTTAAATACATTAAAAGCAACTAATAATATAAATAATAAAATTACTTATGGTATAGAAAATAATTCAAAATATATGGCTAAAAATATTATTTTTGATAATCTTGGTCATCCTACTTATGAATTATTTATTGATAATCAAAGTCAAGGACAAGTTTCATTAAGTGTTACAGGTATACATAATGTTTATAACTCACTTGCCGCTATTGCATTAAGTAATATATATATTAAAGATTTAAATATTATAAAAGAAGGATTACTTTCTTTTACTGGAGTTGGAAGAAGATTTGAATTTATTGGAAAATATAAAAATACAAATATTTATGATGATTATGCTCACCATCCTAGTGAAATAAAAACAACCTTAGATTCTGTTAAAAAAACTAAACATAATAAAAGTTATGCTATATTTCAATCACACACCTATTCTAGAACTTATGAACATTTAATTGAATTTGCAAATATTTTAAAAAATTTTGATAATATTATAATAGCACCTATATATCCTGCAAGAGAAACAAATATTTATAATGTTAAAGAAGAACAATTAGTTGAGTTAATTAAAAAAGAAAATGAAAATGTTTGGTATATAGACTCATTTGATAAAATTATTGATTTTATTAAAGAAAAAGTTCAAGATGATGATTTAGTTATAACAATAGGTGCTGGTCCAATTAATGAAGTTGCTAAAAAATTAGCATTGGAGGAATAATGAATAAAAGAAAAAATGGGCTAATAGTTTGGATAGTTTTTGCAATTATTATTATTTTAGCTCTCTTTTGTATTTTTTATTTTACTCAATTAGAAAGAAAAAAAGAATTTGATAATTTATATAATAAAGATTATTATTTAAGAGTTAATTACGGTGTTATTGAATCCAAAGGAAATAATTTAAGAGATTTAGGTGTATTTTTAAAAGAAAATGATGTTGAAAAAAATTATTACTTATATATAACAAAAGATAATATTTTATATACTTATTTTACAGATTCATATTATATATTTGATCCTTTAAATGGTTATTATGTTGAATATAAAATCAATTTAGAAGAAGATGTTGTTCAAAATATATTAAATGATATAAGAAGTAAAAAGGTTAATAACTTGCTTAATAAAACAGAAAGTGAATATAATATTATTAGAATTGATAATGAAAATTACTATATTAGTAAAAAAGATTTACAACTAATTTTTCAAAACTATGATATAATTTTAGACATTTAAAAAAAGCATATTTTTATGCTTTTTTTAAATATTGTAAATAATCATCTAATATTTTAATAATTTCATTTTTATTAGTTTGACTACATATTTTATTTTTAATTTCAGCATTATTTGGCATATTTTTTAAATAATATAAGAAATGCGTTCTAATTTGAATTACTGCTTGTTTTTCATTTGAGTCGATTACTAAATTATTTAAATGTTTTTTCATCATTACAATTTTTTCTTCATAACTAACATTTTTAGGTATAATTCCATTTTCAAGATAATCGTTACATTCTTTAATAAGCCAAGGATTTCCAAGAAGTGCTCTACCTATCATAACAGCATCACAATTTGTTTCTTCAAGCATTTTTTTTGCATCATAACACGAATGTACATCACCATTTCCAATTACTGGGATACTAACACTTTCCTTAACTTTTTTTATTAGATTCCAATCGCTATGACCTGAGTAACCCTCTTTTCTAGTTCTTGCATGAATAGTAATTGCACTAGCTCCAGCTTTTTCAGCAAGTTTTGCAACTAAAGGTGCATTAATGGAATTTTCATCCCAACCACTACGAATTTTTATAGTAACAGGCACATCAACGTTTTTCTTTACAGTTTTAATAATTTGATATATTTTATCTGGATCTTTTAAAAGTGCACTTCCTGCTTGTGATTTTACCGCTATTTTAGGAACAGGACATCCCATATTTATATCAATTATCTTAACATTATATAATTCAACTACTCTTTTTGCAGCATTAGCAAGTGTCTGAGGATTTGAGCCAAAAAGTTGAACTGCCACAGGAATATTAATTTTGTCAATTCCCTTAAGCATATCTAATGTTTTTTTATTATCTCTAACTATTGCTTCTGCACTAATTAATTCTGTAACAGCTAAACCTAGTCCAAATTCTTCACATAACTTAATGTAAGTTGGATTAGATATTCCTGCCATAGGAGCAAGAACTATTTTACTATTAATTTCAACATTTCCTATTTTAAAACTCATAAACACTCCTAGATAAATTTATTATACATTATTTATTTTTTATATCAAGAAAAAAGTCCATACGGACTATAAATCAAAATAAGCATCATCATCATTATTTAATAAAAATGCACAAGCGTCATCTTTATCAATATGAAGTTCATAATAACCTTCTTCTGTTACTTTAAAAAAACATTCCATAGTACCTTTTTTTTCTTTACCTACTTTAACAAATACACTTTGATCATCTTTTATATTGAATTTTTCAGCACAATCTCTACCAATATGAATATGTCTTTGAGCAATAATACAACAAGGTAATGTAATACTTCCTTTTTCTGTTTCAATTGTAATCAAGGCTGCTTCATGCAAATCAGAACTTTTTCTAACTGGAGGCTTTACATTTAATTTTAATGCATCAGAAAATGCAATTTCAACTTGATTATAATTTCTCATTGGCCCTAATACTTTAACATTTTCAATTTTCTTATCGCCATTTTTTATAGTAACTACTTTATTTGTTACAAATTCATTTGGTTGTTTTAAATTTTTAATTATTTGATAATCATCATCAAAAAGCTTATCATAAATTTCCTTAGTTAAATGAACATGACGATTACTAATTGCAATTTTAACACTTTTTTCCATGTTTTCTCCTTATAAAATTATACAAATTAATTAATATATAACTAATACAAAAACTACTAAAATATACTACAATAAATAATAAAGGAATCATAATAAATGAATAATAATTACGTATTAAATAATTTTTAGTTAAAAATTCAAATATTATCATACTAATCAATAAAACTAAAAATAAATATTTTGAATAATTTTCATAATTAAACTTTCCTTTGCAATTAAGTAATAAATAAAATAAAGAAATAGAATAACTGACAATTAATAAATTACTATTATTTATTAATGTATTTCTAAAATATAAACCATTATTTGATAATAAATAAGTTATTATTATTAAATAAATAAACATAATAATATTTATTATTATAGAAAACTTTTTTATTTTCTTAGTATTTAATTTATTTTTATTTAAATAAATAAGTTCACCTATAATAAAATATATTAAATTATTTATAAATGGTAAATTAAAATCAACAACTATAAATGGTCCAACCAAATTTAACACTAGATATATTATAATTAATATACTTAGTAATTTAATCTCATCTTTATTAAGACTATCAACTAACTTATTTACAAAAGGATAAAATATATATAAACATAATACTATTAATAAAATTTTAGCAACTGAATTAATTGGACTTAATAAATATAAGTAAAAATTAGTTAACTTAATATTATATATAATCATAAAAATAATAGTAAATAATATATATAATAAGAATATTTTAATAATATCTTTTATATAATCTTTTAAATTAAATTTTTTATTATATAAATATAATCCTAAAATCATTATAAATAAAGGTAGTCCACATTTACTAAACACTACACATATTAATGAAAATATAAAAGAAAATACTCCATTATTTATATATATTTTAGCAAAATAATTACTTATTAGAGAAATCATAATAAGTAAAACACTCCAAAAATAAATTTTATCTAATTTTATATTTTTCATATTAATCAATCATATATGTTATTACTCTCGCAATTGAAATTCCAAATAAAATTATTGATAAACTAAATACAAGACTTTTAATAATCTCTTTTTTCATATATTCCTTTCCTACAACTTTATTTTATTAATATTAATTATTTTATTATCCTTAATTATAATAGAATAGATATCAATATCATTTAACATACCATCATAAATTACATTATCATTATACTCTAAAATTAATTGATCTTCAAGATTATATAATACTTCACAATATCCTATTAAATAGGATAATATACACCTTCTATGTGTAAATATAGCTACTTTATTTGTATTATTTAAATGAATTATTCTTTCAATTTCATCATTAATTCTTTTTTTTAATTCATTTATAGACTCACCATTACCATTTTTTATATCAAAATCATGTTCCTGCATAAAATATATATTTTTTAATTCTTCTAAAGAAACATTATCATTTTTTTGAGGATTAAATTTATCTGATAAATAAATATTTTTATTTAATCTTTTTCCTAAATATGAAGCAAATATTTTTGCACTTGGATCAGTTGAAGAATAAATAGAATTAACTCCATTAAATAGACTTATTAAAGAAAGTCTTATTGCATAATCTTTATTTTTTTCAACAAGAGGAATTTCAATTTTTTTCTTGTCATATTTTATATTATTATAAATTAAATTATTTTCAATTAAATTATTACTAACTAATATAATTTCCATTAATTATCCTCTTTTAGAAGTTTTGCACTAATAAAATAACCAATTATAAATAAAATAAGTCCAACAGCAAATTCAATTACTTTAATTTTATAATTAAATATTAAAATAATTATATTAATTATTGAGGCAATTACAAAACCTACAATTGCAAAATATGTTTTTATTTTATGTTTATTAAGTAAATATTCCATCAATTTACTTACAATAATTATTCCAAGAAGCATACCAATTCCAAATACAATAATTATAAAAATATTAGGATTTAAATTAGTTAAATGCATTGTATCAGAAATTAGTGAAAGAAGTGGCGTATAGTAACCTAATATTACAAGTATTGCAGATCCACTTACTCCAGGAATAATCATAGTACCCGCAGAAACTAAACCCACTAAAAAGATTTTTATATATCCCATTAAATTAGTACTTATAATTACTTCACTACTATTTCCCATAAATGAAAGGCTAATTAAAAGTAATGCTCCAATAATAGTACAACCTATATTAATTGGACTTATCTTTTTTTCTGTTTTTTTTACAATTAATTGAACTCCACCAAAAATTAAACCTGTAAAAAATAATAAAGTTGCAACTGGATATTTTTTTAAAGTTATATTTAAAAGTAAACAACAACATATTGCTGAAGCAATAACGCCTAATGCAAAAGAAATAATAAATGTTTTATTTTTCTTAAAAGAAGAAAAGAAATTATTAATTATATTAATAATTTTTTCATAAATACCCATAGTCATAGCTAATACGGAAGAACTAATTGGAAAAATTATACCAAATCCAATTACAAATCCTTTTAAAAATATTATGATTGCGTTTTCATTATTTTTAGTTTTAGTCATCTTTTACCTCAATTTTTTTAATTTCAACTCTATTAATTGAATCAAATTTCTTTGTAATTTTTTCAGTAGTAGTTGTAAGTTCATCAACACTATTATTTACAGCTTTAATATTTTTTGAAAGTTTTTCCCAACGTTCTTTATATCTTGAAAATTCAACGCTTAATTTATTTAATTCTTCATGAATTATTTTTGCATATTTATCTCTTTCAATATTTTTAATTATCATGGATATTGTATAAAGCGTTGATATAAGTGTTGTAGGTCCAGTAATCCAAACTTTATTATTATATGCATATGTAATAAGTTCTGGATGATATGCATTTATCTCAGCGAAAATCGCTTCTGCAGGTAAAAACATTATTGCTTCTTCAGTTGTTACACCAGGTACAATATATTTAGTTTTAATATCATTTATATGTTTTTTTACATCTTGAATAAATAATTTTTCATACATATTTCTTTCTTCTTTAGTTTTGGTTTTATCAGTCATTTTTTGATAATTTTCTAAAGGAAACTTACTATCAATTGAAATTGTTCCAAGTGGTGCTGGAGCAAATAAAATTGCATCGACAACATATCCATTTTCAAACTTATATTGAGTTTTATAAATCCCATTTGAACTGCTACCAAAAGCATTATTTAAAATATATTCTAGACTTACTTCTCCAAAAGTTCCGCGAGTTTTTTTATCTGTAAGTACTCCTTGAAGTGATACAATATCATTACCTAAATCATCAATTTTCTTCTGGGCTTCATCAATTTTAGAAAGTCTTTCCAATACAGAATTAAATGTTTTATTACTTTTTTCAAAATTTTTATCAAGTCTTTCATTTACCATATCATTAATTAAAGTAAGTTTTCTTTCAATTCTTTCATTTAACGAATCAAAATCTGAAGTTAAAACTTTAGAAAAATCAAACTTAAAATCTCCAATTGATTTAGTTATATCTGTTTCAAATTTTCCTAATTTTTCAATAATATCATTATTATTATTTTTTTTAGTGATTAAAATTATAAGTAAAATTATCACAATTATAATTAAACCAATTATTATGTAATCTATCATTTTTCAACCTTTCTCATTATTTGTAATAAAGTATTATCCATTTTAACTGGACTAATATATATTATATTACCATTTTTTAGTTTAAGTGCAATTCTTTTATATGAAGAAGAATAAAAAGGATGTAAATTATTATCAATATAACATTTTTTTATTTGTTTATATGGTATACGTATTTTTATAAAACCAGCTTTTATTAATATATAATTATCCTCTAAAATATATTCTCTAAAATAAAAGAATATCATTAAAGACAATACTATAATTAATAATACTACACCAAAAATAAAATAAGTTGCACTTACATTTAAAACTAAAATTATAGTTAAAAATACAAGGCAAATTATAAAATATATTCCAAAAAAAACAAAATTAAAATAGTCATAATAATTTTTAATTTTCATATTTAACTCCCACATCGAATATTATCTACATAAAAATATCCTGTAAATGTTTGTCCTTGTAAACTCGCTTGTGAAGCACTTAATAAATAAAATTTCAAGTTTATATTCCATGTTTGTGTTGTTCCTGAACCAACATTATCAGAAATAATTGCATCTTTAACAATGACTCTTTTTGCTCCTACAGTAGATGTTTTAGGTGTCCAATTAGTATCATATGAAAAATTTAATTCAGAATTATAATTGTTTGTTCCAACATTTTCACCAGTAACTTTTAAAGTTAATTCTTTTTGATTTACATCAGTAACAGGAGTATCACCATTACCATAAATTTTACTATCTACATCATATTCAAAAATTATATCATATAAACAACTATAATTAGTTACATTACCACCCATTATTAAAGTAACATTTAAATTACTATTACTATCAGCAACAACATCACCAGCACTAGCATTGATCATATTAGCAAGTGTTGCATGAAGTTCAAGTGGTGTTGAAGTTGAAACAAAAGATGAATTTAAACCTTGTCCTGTTTGGACATTTACGGCTGTTTTATTCCCTACATTTTGAGAAAATGTACCAAAATAAGCAAATGATGCACCAGCAACAATAACTAAAAATAAAAATATACAAATAATACTAGTTACATTAATTTTCCCTTTTTCCATAATCCATATCCTTCATATATAATCATACTATATTTTTAAACTAAAAAAAAGAACAAATATAAAATTTGTTCTCATTTTTTGTAAAATATTTTCTATTAATAATATACTATTGTAGCAAGAATTAATAGAGCAACAAGCATTAATACTGTAAACATCCAAATATATTTAAACCATGATTTATACTCTATTTTCAAATAAGATAAACCAACCATCAATAGTCCACTTACAGGAAATAATACTTGAACAATTCCATATGTTGATACATAAAGTGTATGTATTAATGATATATTTTCAGCATAACTTGCATTTAAAAATTGTCCAACAACATAACCTGTATATCCTAAATCAGCATGGAAAATAGATGTTACAAATGCAACTGCTGTTGCAATAAATGGATTAAACTTTTTAGTTAGTCCATAAGCCCAATTAGTTATTGTTGGAATAAATGGGCTCATATATGCTGCAACAAATACTGTATATACTAGTACGTATAAACATACTGGTTTTAGCATTTTTTTAGCGCCTTCACCAAAATTTTTAAGGTAATCATTAAATGAAACTTTTTCAACGAATGCAACAATAACTGACATAATTAGTATTATAACCATTAACGAAGTAAGTTCAAAATTACCAAATCCAGTAGCTGATGTTCCTAAAATGTATTTAAATAAAGTGAAATCTTCTCCAATATTAAGGCCTGTTAACCAATTATGGAATTTATTAAATACAAGTATATTAAAGTTTGTATCCCAACCAATATAGCCTAATACAACAAATACTAAAAGTATTGCAAAAACAACTATCATTGGCCAAGTAGATACTTTTCCTTTAACATCATCAACTGGATAAGGATCAGCTTCTAAAATACTATCTTCATTTGTCTTTTTCTTTTTAGTTTTTGTTATACGTAATACTAATAAAGCTTCATAACCAACAATAGCAATTGCTGCTAAAATAGCACGATAACTTAAACCTGTACTTATTGCTGTACCCATGTAATGATTGATATAATATAATCCATCTGTACCATAAGTACATCCAACAATACCTGCAAGAATAGAACCAAATGTTACAGCAAATGTTGTAAGTTTATCAACTTTCATATTTAATAAAATAGATATTAAAAATGGTACAAATACTAATATTGCAAAAGTATTTCTTATAAATGAAGAAAGTACAATTAATAAACTTGAAGTAATAACCATAAATAATAGTTCTTTACCCTTAAGACGTTTAGCAATATTTTTTACTAATGCTTGATAACTTTTTGTTTTTGATAATACACCATAAAAGCCACCTAGAATGAATAAATAAATAAGTGTAGATAAACCAAAATATGCACCATAGTATAGTGATGTTGGAATATCTGTAAGACCTAAACGATTCATTCCATATTCTGCAAATGTTGTATTACTAAAATATCCATAAGGGATAATCCAAGTTAAGCAAAATGTAACAAATATTGCAATTAAAAGCCATTTGAATAAATCACCATGTTTGCTTTTACAAGTTAATACTGCTAAAAATGCTGCAATAGCAAGTACAATAACAATGCCGATAACTATTCCCATATTCTACCTCCTTACTAAAATTATACTACGATAAAAATAAAAAAAAAAGGAAAAACCTCAAATTTTTCCTTATTTATTAATATTTTTCATTGTTGGGAATAAAATTACATCACGTATTGAATCTTGTTCCAAAAATAGCATCATCATTCTATCAATGCCAAAACCTATTCCACCAGCTGGAGGCATACCATATTCAAGTGCCTCAACAAAGTCCATATCAATATCATTTGCCTCATCATTACCAAGATTTTTTTCTTTAAGTTGCATTTCAAATCTATCAAGTTGAGTAATTGGATCATTAAGTTCTGTGTAAGCATTAGCAAATTCCTTTCCTCCAATAAATAATTCAAATCTTTCTACAAATCTTGGATCACTAGGATTAGCTTTTGTAAGTGGACTAATTTCTACAGGATGACCATATAAAAATGTTGGAGCAATTAAAGTATCTTCAACATACTTTTCAAAAAATAAATTTATAATATGACCAACTGTATGTTCATGTTCAGCAACTTCAATTTTATGTTCGTTAGCTAAAGCAAGAGCTTCATCAACATTCATTTCTTTACTAAAATCAATTCCAGTTACTTCTTTAATACTATCTACCATACTAATTCTTTTCCAAGGACCGGTTAAATCAATTTCGTTACCACACCAATTATAAACCATTTTATTCATTACTTTATTTGCAATTTCTTGAAACATATTTTCAGTTAAATTCATCATACCTTCAAGATCAGAATAAGCTAAATATGCCTCCATTAAAGTAAATTCAGGATTATGTTTTGGATCCATACCTTCATTTCTAAAAGTTCTACCTATTTCATAAACAGCTTCCATTCCTCCAACTAAAAGTCTTTTCAAAGGTAATTCTAATGCTATTCTTAAATACATATCCATGTCTTGAGTATTATGATGAGTTATAAATGGTCTTGCACTTGCACCAGTAAGTAATGTTTGAAGTACAGGTGTTTCAACTTCAACAAACCCTTGACTATCCATAAAGTTTTGAATACATCTAATAATTCTAGGTCTAGTAAATGCAATATTTCTTGTATCATCATTCATTATTAAATCAACATATCTTCTTCTGTAACGTTCTTCAATATCAGTTAGACCATGAAATTTTTCAGGAAGTGGTCTTAATGCTTTTACTAAGTGATTATATTCATAACATTTAATAGTTACTTCACCAGTTCCAGTTTTCATTACTTTCCCTTTAACACCCACAATATCTCCAATATCAGCAGTTTTAAATAAAGTATATGTTTCTTCACCAACATCATTTATTGAAATATAAATTTGAATATTTCCTGTTTTATCTTTAATTGAAAAAAATGATGCTTTGCCCATCTTACGTATAAACATTATTCTTCCAGCAACAATTTCAATATCTTCACGACTATTAAATTCATCATGGTCAATATTTTCATACTTTTCTTTGATATCTTTAGCAAAACCAGTTCTTTCAAATTTATGGCCAAATGGATCAATGCCCAAACTTACTAAATTATTTAGTTTATCTCTTCTAACTTGTTCTTGTTCTGTAAATTCTCTCATAATATCACCTACACAAGTATTTTAACATAAAAAATACTTATTACCAACAAAAAATAAACAATTATTTTTTTATATCTAATGGTAACACATCAACTAAAATTAGTATAATTAAAGTTTTAAGTTTATCATAATATTCTTTTTCTTTTATAAATCTTTTAATTTTTCATAATTAAAGGATGATTTTCATCACCCTTCATATTTTGTTTTTTAATTAAATTTTATAAAGTTTTGTTCTCTTTTTAGTTACATAGTATACGCCAGCGCCAATAACTAAACCAGTTGCAATAATAATCATTGGAAGACTTGCACCAGTTTCAGGATTTGATGTACCTTGTGAGCCACCATTAATAACTTCAATACTACAATCTTCAGTTGTATTTACAGGAACATCAACAGCAATAGTTCCTATTTGAAAACTATCTCCAGTTGCCGTAGAACCATTTTTATCAAATTGACAAGTAATAAGCATTCTTCCTTCTGAATCTTTTCCATTATTAGTTGTTGTAGCAACAAACTCACCAAAATCTCCACATGTTGCTGAAGTGATAGCTTTACCTAATCTAAATTTAACAACTTTTTTTGTTATTGTATGATTTTCAGTATTATTAGTCAAACTAACACTTATACTATAAGTTTTCTTGTCAACACCATTAGTAGTCTCAGTACTTATTGGCAAACTTGAAACTGTAAGTCTTTCCTCGTATGCATTAACCATTAAAGGCAAACAAAATACTCCCAAAACTAGTAAAAAACTAAAAAACTTTTTCATCCATCAACTCTCCTATCTTTATTATGACCTAATTATATCATAAAATTCAAAAAAACAATATATTTTTTAAAAATTTCTATTAAAAAATGTCAATTTGTGTTATCATAAATAATATAGGTGAATATAGTGAAGATATTAATTAAAATTAAAAACAATAGATTGCAATTTATCAATAAGAAAAAATTAAATACTGAATATAAAAATATGCTTAATACAAATGTAATTAGTAATAATGAGTTAGTATTTAGTGATGAATATATATTATTAAATCAAAAAATTGTTATAACATTTTTAAACGAGCTTATTAAAACATATTCAATAAATACCTTATCTTTTCAAAATATTGAAGTATTTACAATAATTTATAAATTAATATCAAGAATTAAAATTATTGATTCAATTTATATAGATTCTGATGAAGTAATGACATATAAATTATGTGAAAAAATAAGTAAATTAAATAATATTAAATATATTAGTTTCGCATATATACCAGCTTATATGTTTGAAATGCTTGATAAAAATGGTATTATTCCTGAATCAAGAAATGAAATATTGTTTACATCTAATTTTATGGAAACTAATGATTTAAAAACATACTCTGCTATTTTCTATAAAAATAGTATTCTATTGGAATTCCCATTATCAAATGAAGATATTGAAGATTTTACTACATTTTGTGATATAAATAGACATTTAAAAATTATTCATGTTAATAAAATTAATAAATATTTTCTAGAACTTGTACTTAATACTTTAATTAATAATAAACAAAAAAACATTAAAATTATCTTACATGGAGATGAACATGATTCACAAGTTATTGATTATCTTAAAAAAAATAATAAAGTAATTAAGAAAAAATATAAAATTTATTTTAAATTAAAATACTCTAAAAAATATATTGAAGAAAACATTGCAAGTGAAACAAATAATACTATTCTTAGAACATGTGGTTTAATTATTTTTACAATCGTAATTTTTTCGTTTATTTATGTATTTTATGATAATTATAAATCAATGATGAAAGTAAGTAAAATTCAAAATGAAGTTATAAAGTATATTAAGGCTTCAGATACTAAAGATATTGAAAATAATACTCTTTCAAATGGTCTTCCAATTAAAAATAATTACATTTATTCTTTAAAAGAAATAAATTCCGATGTTGTTGCTTGGCTTAAAGTTAATAATACAAATATTGACTATCCAATAGTTCAAACACTTGATAATGAATATTACCTTAAATATAATCTTTATCATGAAAAAGACGAAAATGGTTGGCTATTTATGGATTATGATAATGATACTATAAAAGTTGATGATAATATTATTATCTATGGACACAATAGATATTTAAATGGTGTTATGTTTGGAACACTTAATAAAACACTTTATAAAAATTGGTATACAAACAAAGAAAATCAAATTATAAAATTTGATACTCTTTATGGTTCATACCAATATAAGGTATTCTCAATATATATTATTCCAACTACTAGTGATTATTTAGAAACAAATTTTAATAATAATGAAGATAAAATAAAATTTTTAAATATGCTTATAGATAGAAGTATTTATGATTTTAATATTGAACTTGATGAAAACAGCAAAATTATTACACTATCAACTTGTCAAAGTGATACAACTAGACTTGTTCTTCATGCAGTCTTAGTTTAATAATCTCATTGTTTTTCAAAATTCTTTCATCATTACTTAAAGATATTGCTCTATTACTATAATCAAGTGCAATATCTTTTTTATTTAAATAAAAAGCACAAATACTATATAAATCATATATAAATCCATTCCAAGCAAAATCTTCATTTATATAACTTTCACTTTTTTCTTTAATTAAAAATGCTTTATCCAAAAGTTCAATAGACTTTTTATATTCTTTTTGATTATAATATAAATTGGCAAGTTCAACATAACTTTCTCTTAAATAAGGCGCTTCTTTAATTGCATTTTCATACCAAAATATTGCTTCTTCTAAATAATTTAATCCCAAATAACATCTAGCCATAAATCTTTTTGAAGCACATCTTTCATCTTTCCACGTTGCATTTTTACATTTTAAATGCTTGTGAAAAGTTTTTATTGCTTTTATATATTTATGATAATACATATACTCTCTACCCAAATAATGTAAATTTCGATCATCATTGGGGTCTTCTTTTACACTTAATTCTAAAAGAGGTAAATAATTACTTCTTGATTTTTTATAATCCTGATAATGATTTAATACAATTCCTTTAATTAAAATTTCTTTTTCTTCTTTTAAAGGTTTCAATACCTCATGAACTGGATGAGTCCAAATATAATCTTTGGTATGAATTTTATTAATATAAAATGTTGTTGCAGGATTACCATTTTCATCAAAAGACCAGTTATATAAATATCGTACTCTAGTAACTCCTTTTAAATAGTCTTCTTCAAGTTTTTTTCGCCACCCTTTTTCAAAACGTTCATCAATGTCAGTACACACATATAAATCATATTTCTTTTTTACCATTTTAAGAGACTTATTTCTTGCAACATCAAATCTAAATGGATTTATTATTTCTTTTTTTACATGAACACCTAAAGATTTTAATAATTTAACACTATTATCAGTACTTCCTGTATCAAGAACATAAATATCATCAGCTTCACTCATACTTTCTTGCCATAAAGGAATATTTTTTTCTTCATTTTTGCATATTGCATAAACACATATTTTCATTTGTCACCATAATATTTTATGCAATAAAAATATTTATAACCATGAAAAAAGTACTATATAGTACTTAAAAAGAACAATTATATTTTAATATATTTCGATAATAATTACTTATTTCATTATAACTTGTTGGAAAAGATGAATTATATTCTTTATCTAAAATATCATTTGTTAAAAATGAAAGTAACGAAATTTGTTTATTTTCTTTATCAATTAAAGCATAACCATCTTCACCATTAATTGTTAATTTTCCTTCATTAATTTTTTTAATCATATTGTCATATTCTGCATCATTATCATAAGTATTTACTTTTATTCTAACTGATACATTCATACTATTTTTATTATTATCAAAAACAAATTTATCAATAGTATTACCATCCGGACTTGTACAATTGAAAATCATTTTTGGATTATTTTCAATAACATAGACAAAAGATGTAATAGTATTATCATGATTATCTTCATCAGTAGCCTTAATATTTATATTTTTAAAGCCAACACTATTTAAAGAATTCAATACATTATCTTTATCTTCAAATGTAAAATTATAATTATTAGGTGAAGATATAAGTCTTTCAACATTTATACTATTTCCTAAAACTAAATATGTAAATTCATTTTTTAAATTTAGGACTACCTTTTCAGTAACAATATCTTCATCCGTCTTTTCCTTAACAACTACTTTAGCAGAATATTTTGAATTAGCACACGTAACATAATAATCATATACTCCAACTTTAGAAGTATCAACATCAGATGTATTTAAACTACATTTAGAAATATCTAAATTATCAAAATTACCATATTCATCCATACTATCAGGTAAAGAATCACCAACTTTTATTGTAATATTATTTAAAACAAATGCTGGAGTTGTATTATTTTGATGTTTATTTTTAGCCATATTTAAATAATAATAAACACCATAAGCAACTCCACCCATTAATGCAATAATTAAAATAATAAATAATATTTTTTTAATAAATGAATCTTTCTTATTAGAATTATTATTATTTTCACTTTTTAAATCATTGTTTTCAATCTTTTTTTGTGGTACCGGTGCATCTAATGTTTCAATTACTTCTACTAGTGTTGGATCAGTTCCAATTTCATTTTTCACACTTAATCACCCTTTACTCTAATTAAATTATAACTTTATTAAATAGTTTTTGCAAGATTTTTAAATTCATTCCCACGAGTTTCAAATTTATCATATTGATCCCAACTAGCACTTGCAGGTGAAAGTAATACTACTCCATTATTTAAATTATCATTTTTAATTATTTCCATTGCAACTTTAAGTGTATAACATTTTTCACAATTTATATTTTTTTCTTTTGCATAATTAAATACTTCATCTGTAACTTCTCCAATAGCATAGATTTTTTTTACATGTTTTATATAATTATCTAGTTCATGAAAATCTTGATTTCTTTGCATTCCACCAAGAATAAGATATACATCCTCATTAAAAGAATTTAATGCCGTAATAGTTGATGTAGGATTAGTTGCTTTAGAATCGTTATAAAATTTTAAATTATTGTTTTGACAAACAAATTCTATTCTATGTTCGACACCATTAAAATTCATAAAAAAGTCTTTTATAATATTTTTATCTATTCCAAATTCATTTATAACTAAAAGAGCTGCCATAATATTTTCATAATTATGTTGACCTTTTATTTTAATATCATCTATGTTAATTATTTTTTCATTTTTTATAAATATAAAATCATCTTTAATAAATGCATCTTGACCATTAAAATATTCTCTTGTTGATTTAATATCTTTAGTTAACTCTATACTATCTAAATTATTTTGATTAATTATTGCTATATCTTTTTCAGTATGATGATTAAATATATTATGCTTTACATTTTTATAATTTTCATAATTACCATGATAATCCAAATGAGTTTGGCATAAATTTGTTAAAACACTTATATCTGTTTTAAAATCCTTAAAATTAATAAGTTGATGATCAGATATTTCTAATAAAAGTACATCACCATTTTTTATTACTGGAATTACTTCACTTAATGGATAGCCAATATTTCCTCCTAAAACAACTGGAATATTCATTTTTTTTAATAATTCATAAATAATAGTTGTTGTTGTTGTTTTACCATTAGAACCTGTTACTCCAATTATTTTTATATTTTTAGGAAGGAAATGATATGCTACTTCCATTTCATTATAAATTGGTATATTTAATTTATTTGCTTCAATTAATAATTCATGAAATGGCATAACTCCGGGATTTTTAATAACCATATCAAATGATGAATCAAATATTTCTAATGGATTATCTGTTTTAATAAATTTTACACCAAGGCTTTCAAGTTCACGAACTTTATCCTCATCCTGATCATTTTTATCAGTAATAACTATTTCATTGTTTTTACAAAGTAATTTTGCTACGTTATAACCACTTCTAGCCATTCCTAAAATAAATATTTTTTTATTTTCAAACATTTTATCACCTTTATTTTAATACTGCTTTAATTCTACGTACACCAGCTGAAGAACTTTCTTCTTTAACAATTTTAAATGTACCTAACTCACTAGTATTTTTTACATGTGGACCCATACATATTTCTTTTGATATATTACCTATACTATATACTGATACAATATCAGGATATTTTTCAATAAACATTGCTTCTGCACCAGTTTCAACAGCCTTAGACTTTGGCATTTCTTCCATAGTTACTGGAATATTTTCACCAATCCATTTATTAACTAAATTTTCAACTTCAATTATTTCTTCATTACTTAATTTATGATCACAACTAAAATCAAAACGCATTCTTTCATCATTAATATTTGATCCTTTTTGATGAACATTACCATTTATAACTTTTTTTAATGCCGCATTTAATAAATGAGTAGCAGTATGATATTTTGTTTCAACTTCACTATTACCAGCAAGGCCTCCTTTAAATTGGCCAACAGAAGCAGTTCTTGATAAATTTTGATGTTCTTTAAATTTTTCTTCAAAACCTTTTTCATCTACTTTTAAACCTTTTTCATTTGCAAGTTCAATAGTAAGTTCAATTGGAAAACCAAATGTATCATATAAATGAAATGCTACTTCACCAGTTATATCTTCATTGTTTTTAATAATTTTTGAAAACTCTCTTAAACCTTTTTCAAGTGTCTTATTAAATTTATCCTTTTCATTTTTCAACACTTCATATATAACATTTTCATTTTTACTAAGTTCATTATAATATTTTGAATATTTTGAAATAATAAGACTTGCAATTTGTTTTTCCCAATCTGATTCAATATTAATGCCAAGTTTTTTTGCGTGTCTTATACTTCTTCGAATTAATCTTCTTAAAATATAACCTTGACCAACATTAGATGGTTTTATTCCAGCATCATCACCAGCAATAAAAACGGAAGTTCTAATGTGATCAGCGATAATACGCATTGATTTTTCATTACCTTCATAAGGAAGTGAAGATATTTTACAAATTAAATCGATTACATCCTTCCATATAGAAGAAGCATAATTATCGTTTACTCCTTCAAGTACTGCGGTTACTCTTTCAAGGCCCATACCTGTATCAACATTTTTATTTGGTAAACTAACTACACTACCATCTTCATATTTATTAAATTCCATGAAAACATCATTCCAAATTTCAACCCATCTTTCATCTTTTGGATCAAATTTTTTAGGAATTTCATCATTACTACGAAAATAAAACATTTCTGTATCAGGTCCACATGGTCCAGTTTCACCAGCAATCCAAAAATTATCGTCTTTTGTAAGTGCAATTCTATCTTCATTTATACCAAGTGATTTCCATATATTATAACTTTCTTCATCAAAAGGAATAGTTTCATTACCTGCAAATACTGTAACAGCAAGTCTTTCAATAGGAATATTTAAAACTTCTGTTAAAAATTCAAAACTCCAAGTTATAGCTTCTTTTTTAAAATAATCTCCTAATGACCAATTTCCTAACATTTCAAAAAATGTATGGTGAGTAGCATCACCAATACTATCTAAATCGTTTGTTCTTATACATTTTTGTGCATCACAAAGTCTTGTCCCATATGGATGTTTTTTTCCCATTAAATATGGGATAAGTGGCTGCATACCAGCAGTATTAAATAATACTGATGGGTCATTTTCTGGAACAACAGGTGCACTAGGAATTTCTTTATGACCTTTAGAAACAAAAAAATCAATATATAAATCTTTCAAATTAACACATTTCATTATTTCACCTTATCTAAAATTGCAAATATTTTTTCTTTTAATTTACCTAAATCATCATTTGCAACAATAAAATCAAAATCTTGATAATTTTCTAAAGCAATTTCAGTCACATGCGATTGTTGCGCAACTGTTAGTTTACTAGTACCAAACTGATTAACTATATAAAATGCATAAACATTATCAAAAGAGTCTTTAATTTCTTCTATTTCATTTGGCATTCTTACATCACTTATAACTAAGTTTTCTACATAGTTTTGATAAATTATAATATCTTTAATCATATTAGATACCAAAAAATTAGGATCATTTTCTCTCATTACATCACCAAGATGTTGCATAAAATCACGTGGCTTATTATTTTCACTACCATCCCAATTTGTAAGTTCTAATGCAAAATTCTTAATATATTTACTATAACTAGTAATTGCACATTCCTCAAGTTTATAAATATAATATTCCTTTATTAATTTTGCAACTTCATTTTTTCCACTTCCTGCTTTTCCAGCTATTAAAAAAATTCTCATAATTCCTCCATCATTTTATTAATTATAATACCAATTATTATAACTTAAATCAATTTATTTTTTATATTTATAAGCAATATTATAATAATCATAATCAATTATATATTGACTTAAATTAATTCTATTATTAACCATTTTTTTTATTATTGATATATAATCTTCTTCAACATTTTGTCCATCATTTAATATGAATTCTCCAGTTGCCGCAAAATATTTTCCTTTATTTGTTACCCATGAACGATTATCAAATATTGCTAGTCCATCTTCTGTTGATAAAATGTCTTTACCAATAATTAATCTTGAATCATATTTAAGTCCAAACAAATTATAAATTGTAGGTAAAACATCAATTTGACTTCCAACTTTATTAATTTCAACTTTATCCATTGTACTATTATATAAAATGAAATTACTATGATTAATTTCTATTTTATCATCTTTTTCGTAGTTAGATGCTTCATTAACTTGTTTAACAGTTAATTCGTATGGATAGTGATCTCCAACCAAAGCAATAACCGTATCATCTAAAATTCCTTTTTCTTCTAGTTTATTTATTAAATCTTCTAATGCTTTATCAAGTTCCATTTGAGCGGCTAAATATGCTTTTACTGGGCTTGAATATGGTAAATTGAATGCATCAATTTCTTCTTTATGCTTTTTACTCATACTATTACCTTCAAAAGAATATCCCGCATGTCCAGATACAGTAGCATAAAATACCATAAATGGACTATCACTATTTTCATAATCAGAAAAAGTTGCATCAATCATTTCAACATCACTTTGGGGCCAAATTCCACTACATTTAACTTTACTTTCTAGGCCATTAAAACAAGCTAAAAAATTATCAAATCCCAAAGATTTTAAATATACATTTCTATCCTGAAAATTATACGAATTATTATGATATGCAAAAGTATTATAACCTTCATTTTTAAACATATTAGCAATACCCATAGGATAAGTGTTATCTCCACTTCTAAACTTTTTTAAAGATGAAAAATTTGCATAAAGTCCAGTTAATTCTTGAAACTCTCCGCCAATTGTACTATAAATAGTTGGTGTATAAAAATTTTTAAATACAAAGCCATTATTAACAAGTTTATAAAGTGTTGGTGTAATATTTTTATCAACAGCAATTTCATTAAAACTTTCTGCCATAAATAAGATTAAATTTTTGCCTTTAAATTTTCCAGTATATTCATTTTGATATGAACCTGTATCATTTTTAAAATAATTAGACATCATAACAATTTTATCATTATTTGAATAATCACTAATAATACTATCAAAATCAATATCCAATATATTAGGTTCATAATTTACTTCAGTAGTTATTTTATCTTTACCATTATTATCAATATTTATTTTTTCATCAAATCCAAATATAAACCTATAAGTATCAACCCAAAAAGTATTAATTATTCCAACTTTTTCTATGTTTAATGATGGATTATTTACTTCATAAAATAATTCGTGTGGACTATAACTTTCAGTCTTTTTTATATTTAAACTATATACATAACCAATAGAAAATAGAATTAAAAAACATAAGCTAATTGCAATTTTTATATTATTAGTTTTTTTTAACATAATCTTTTTTCGAAGTATAATTGCTAATACTAAAGGAATAGCCAATGCAATTATTCCTGGTAATCTTTTTATTGTTTCAATTACAGCTTTGCTTAAAAAAGATGTAACTTGATCTGCAATTTGTAAAATAGAAAAAGAAATATAAAAATCGAAAAAATCTTTTACAACATATTGTGCGGCAAACCAAATTGTCCAAAATATCAAAGTAAAATAAAAAATAAACCTATTTACTTTTTCTCTAAATAATCTTGTTAAAATATACATTAATATACTATAGCAAAGTATAAATATTATCATATTAATACTAGATATTATAAAAATTGTTTTATGTAATAACATCCGATAAATAAATTCCATATAAATAAAACTAAAGAAAAAAATTACAAATGTACTATATCTTTTATATTCTTTCATATTCCACCTATTTTTATTATAACACGTATTATTTATATAACATATTTTTTTAATTAAAATTTACAAAAATTTTTTTTATTATTAATAAGTTAATGACTTAAATTTTTTTACGCCATATTTACAAATTACAAAATATAATATTATTATAGTTAATATAAAAACAATAATTTGTATAAAAATAACTATATAAGCAATTTTATAAAATTTTATCATAATAAGCACAGAAATAAGTCCTAAACCCATTCCCAAAAATACTGCAATCATTGAACTTAAACTTTGTTTAATTACTTCTACTTCATTTATCCACTTTAATTTTGGATATTTTAAATTAATTAAAATACCTATCATTGCACTAAGTGTTGGCACAATCAATGTTAAAAGTATAATTAAAAATATATCTAATAACTTCACTTTTAAAAAAAATATAAATATTAAATCATTAATAAGCATAAGTGGTATTACCAAAATCACACTAAATAATACTTTTGAAAATATAATATTTTTTTCACTTATTGGTAAACTTTTTATAATATTTATTTTCTTTCCTTCTAATGATATACTTGATGAAGTAATAGTTGTCATAAAACTCATAAAAATAACCAATTCAAAATATATTACAGGAGCATATTTAGTTATTGTTGCAAGAGAAATTTGTTCTTGCATATCACTATTAATTAAATTAACAAAATTTTGAGAATTAAAGCAAAAATATAGTGTCATAATAAGCATTAATACAATTCCAAATAATGTATTAATTATATATACTGGTGATGAAAAATAATATTTAAATTCTTTTTTTATCAATGAAGTAATTTTATTATTTACTTTTATACTACTTTGATTATATTTTTTTGCTTTTTTATTAGTTTTAGTAATTGTTGATTTAGATATAATCTTATAATAATTTATTGTTCCCAAATAAACAAAAATAATTAACGGAATTATATTAAATAAAATTAACTTTATAAAAACTAATATGTCAAATTTATTTATTAAAGATATATAAGCATTTATTGGATAATATAATTTTGAAATTATTTTATTAATTATTGGAGCTTTAGTAACTATATTATTAACATTATTTTGTATTGAAAAAGTAAAATAATAAATTGCAATAAAAAAAATTATAGAAAGAATTGTTTGAACTCTTTTTTTATTTTTAAAATTAACAGATAAGCCTTTAACTATATAGCCAATTATTGAAGCAATAATTATAGGTATAATTGGAATTAGTATCATCATTATTAATGATATAAAATAAAAATTTATATTTGGATGTTCAAAATATGAATAAACAACCACAGCAGGTAGAAATATTAATAAAACATAAACATATTGAAATATTAAAAATTTAAGTAATCTTGTTAAAAAAATCTTTTCTTTTTTTATAGGTAATGAAAAAAGTAAATCATTGTCTTTACATTCAAATAAAACTCCTTGTACTTTAAAAAAACCTTGTAAAATTATAAAAGCAGATATTAACATTATAAATAAACTTAAACAAATATATGTTAAGTTAACATCATGAAGTGGTTTTGCAAACATATAGGCATATACACCAACTGAATACATTAAAAGTGCAAATAATATTAAAGGAAATAATATTTTTTTAATTTTTGATTTATTATCATTTGATTTAATTTTTAAAATATTTAATCCATCTTTTAACAAAACTTTTAATAAAGATAATGTTTGTTTCATTTTTCATCCTCTAGTTCTAAAAATACTTCTTCTAAAGATTCATCACCTTTAATATCTTTCATTGATCCAACTTTAACAATTTTTCCATTTTTTATAATTGCAACTTTATCACAAAGTTTTTCAGCTACATCTAATATATGAGTTGAATAAAAAATAGTTTTATTTTCTTTTATCATATCTTTCATTATTTTTTTCATATCAAAGACCGCTTTTGGATCAAGACCAACAAATGGTTCATCCATAATTAATATTTCTGGATCATGAGAAAGTGCCGAAATTAATGCTACCTTTTGTTTCATACCATGTGAAAAACTTGATATTTCATCTTGTAAATTATCTTCAAGTTCTAGCATTTTTGAATATTTTTGAATATTTTTTTCTCGCACTTCTAATGGTGTTTCATACATATCGCAAACAAAGTTGATAAAATCAATTGCCTTCATATTTTCATAAAGATCTGGATTATCTGGAATATAAGCCATTATTTTTTTACATTCAATAGGATTGCTTTTAATAGATTTTCCATTTATTAAAATATCTCCTTCATCAAATTCAATTATTCCCATCATTGATTTTATCATTGTTGTTTTTCCTGCTCCATTGTGACCTATAAAAGCAAAAATTTCTCCATTTTCAATATTAAAGTTAACATTATCTAATGCTTTTTTTGTGCCATATTTTTTACTAACATTTTTAATTTCTATCATATATAAACCTTTCTTCGTATATCATATCATATTTTATGAAAAAAGATAGATTATTTTAACTTAATCTACCTTTTACAATTTTACTAACTAAAGACATATCTGCATTAGTTATTTTTGAAGAAATAATTTTCATTAAATTTCCCATATCTTTCATTGAAGTTGGTTTAACTTCTTCGAATACTAAATCAATTATTTTATTTATTTCCTCTTCGCTCATTTCTTGTGGTAAGTATTTATTTAATACTTCGACTTCATGTTCTAGTTCTTTTACAGTCTCAAGTTTATTATATTTTTTATATTCTTCAATAGAATCTTTTCTAGTTTTAACTTGTTTTTTTATAACTTTTAAAACTTCTTCATCAGTAAGTTCATGGAAAGCGCCTTTTCTACTTTCAACAATAAATTCACTTTTTAACATTCTTAAGACAGATAAGGTAAATTTATCACCACTTTTTAAAGCGTTTTTTAAATCTAAGTCAATTCGTTCTAACATAATTACTCCTTAATTATGATTTCTACGGCGTGAATTTTTAATATTTTCTTTCTTTTCATTTCTTCTTTTAACGCCTGGTTTTTCATAGCATTTTCTCTTCTTAAGTTCTGAAGGGACGCCACTACGAGCAAATTTTGCTTTAAACTTTTTTAAAGCAAGATCAACATTACCATTTTGAACTACAACCTTTGTCATCATTATCCCTCCCTTCATTAACTAGCATTATTATAACACCTACCACATATTTTGACAAGATTTTTAGCAACTTGTATGGCTAAATAATCGACGCAATGTTGAGCCTAAATTTTGTCCATAACTATATATGGCAATGATTAATTTTCCTGCAGCAGCAAGCCAACTAGCGCTTACCGCTCCACCAACATATAAAATGCTTTCATCACTATTTAACACCATTTTATCTAATATTGCAAGCCTTTGGATTAGAAAAACCATCAATAATTCCTAAAAAAAACGTACTTATTACTGAAATAATAAAAATACCGCTTGCAGTAAATTTAACTCCTCCAGTATATTTTATCATTTCATCATCTTTTAAAAGCATGCTACCTCCTTTCTAAAATATAATTTTTAATATTTTTTTAATTATTTTTGCTTTATTATAATAAAATGTTATTTGAACAACTTCATTTTCTTTTAAATTTATATTTGTTTTTAAAGTATATACTTGATAATTTTGATAATTATCATTTAATAAATTTGATATATTATCAATCTTATAACTATATTCACTATTATTTATCTCCATTTTATTATTTAAAATTAATTTGTCAGAGTTTTCTACTAAAATGTTAACTTTAATAAAACCATTTTCATAAATACCATAAGTATTAAAATTACTATACGATTCTAAAAAAAATGAAAGGATAATAAAAATAATAAATATGACTAAAAATATAATTAAAAACAAATTATTTTTATATTTAATATTTTGTAAATAATAATATCTACTTTTCATGTTCACCCTTTAAAGTAATAACTCGATCAAACAAATTATCTTGCTTTTTATGTGATACATAAATAATAGTTTTTTCTGGATATTCTCTAATGATGTTTTTTATTATTGTTTTTTCCATAAAATAATCCGTTTCACTAAGTGCCTCATCTAAAATTAATATTTTACTATTTCTTAGTAAAGCCCTTGCTAAAATAATTCTTTGTTTTTCACCTCCTGATATATTAATCGAATCATTACTTATTCCAAAATCATATCTTAATTTTCTTTTATTAACAATTAAATCAATTAAACAAATTTTACAAACTTTATTAAAATTACTTTCATCTTCATAATTAAATAAAATATTATTTTTTATTGTATCAGTATATAAATTTTCTTTTTGGCCAACATAAATAATATTATCTTTTATTGTATTAAGACTATAATCATTAATATTTATACCATTTATATATATACAACCATTATTTAAAGAAAAATCTCTAGTAAGAAGCTTACATAAACTGCTTTTACCACTACCACTTTTTCCTTTAATCATTATTTTTTCATTAGCTTTAACTACTTCACTAAAATCTTTTATAATATAATTATAGTTATCATAAGAAAAACTTATATTTTCTATAATAATATCGCCATTAATTAGTTCTTTACTTTCACCAATTTTTTCCTCTTTTATATTTATAAAATCACATATTTTATTAAAACTTGCTCGTAAAAAATTATATTTTGGTATTAGTGATACTATATTTTTAATGGGGCTCATAAAATAAGATAAAAATGTATTGTAAATAACCAAACTAATTAAAGAGAACTTATTATTATAAATTAAATAAAATCCATAAGTATTAATTATAAAAAATGATAGTTCATAAAAAATATTTTTAAGTGTTTCAAAAAAATTTATACTTATATTAAAAGAATAATTATCAAAAATCAAATTGCAAATTTTATTTTCAATTTTATTTAAAATATTTTCAGTTTCATTTAAATTTTTTATACTATTTATCATATCAATATTTTCTAATAAAATAGTATTAACCTCAGTTTGATATTCAATATTTTGTCTAATTCTTTTATATAGATATGGACTAATTAAAATAGAAATTATTATATAAATTAATACAAATATAATTAATATAAAAGTTATTTTAATATTTATATTTAAAAGAACTATAAAGGAAGCAAGGCAAATCATTAAGTCTAAAAATGCAAAAATAAATATTTGTGAAAATAATTCTTTAATACTACTAATTTCATTTACTCGCGACATTATTTCACCACTGCTTCTTGATTCAATAACATTTAAAGGAAGATGAAATAAATGATTAATAAACTCCTTAAAAACACTAACATCAATATTTTTATTAATATGATTTTCATAATATTTTTTTAAATAATCAAAAATAATTTTAAAGACTATACAAAGTAAAAATATAAATATTAATATTTTAATTGTATTTTGAAATGCATTGTTTGAAATAAATTCATTCATTACTTTAAAATACATTCCAGATATTATAGTAATAATTGTTAATAAAAAACTACATAATAATGCATTAATACATAATTTTTTGTTTTTTATTAAAATTTTTATAAAAAGATTATAAATACTATTTTCTTTTTCTAATAAAATAATTTTATCTTTAGGAGTAAATTGCAAAACAACGCCAGCAAATATTTTATTAAACTCTTCTTTAGTCATTTTAATCTTGCCTTTACTAGGATCCATTAAAATGTAATTTGATCCTTTAATTTCATATAAGCACATAAAATGTGTAAGACCATTATCATATTTAACATGTACAATCGCAGGCAAAATAATATTATTTAAATTTTTATCTTCAATTTTTTTAGCTATAGCATCAAATCCATACTTTTCCGCGGCTTTAAGTAAATGATAGACACTAACCCCCTGCATTGATGTATAAGTATCAAGTCTAATCTTTTCTATTGGGACATAACCATTATAAAATTTTATAATAGATTGAAGACAACAAGCACCACAATCTTTTACATCTCTTTGACAAACTATTACCATCTTATTTTTCATCTATTTATCCTCCTTTCACCCTACTTATACTCAACAAAAATTATTTTTCCTTTTTATTTTTTTATTTAAAATTATTTTTCTTTAAATTTAACATTTTTTTACTAAAATAAATAATAAAATTTTACAATTATTAACAGTTATATTTTTTTAACTTAGACAATATAATTTACTATGTATAAGGAGGAAAGAAAGCATTGATTAATAAACAAAATTTATGGTTTATAACTTTATTTGCACTTATTTTAATTTTAGGAATTTATTATATTACATTACCTGATAGTGCAATCCCTACTTTTTCAGCTGATGAAACAAACTTGCAAAGTACAATTGAAGTTAAAGATTCTGACATAATTATTGCTCTTAAAGTTGAAGAAGAAGAAAAAATCTTAAAAGAAATGGAAGATGCTCAAAAAATATTACTAGATAATGCTGCTACTACAGAAGAAAAAAATGCTGCATATGAAACATTACAACAACTAAACTATAAAAAAGGTAAAATTGACGAAATAGAAAAATTAATTAAAGAAAAATTCAATATTAATTCATGTGTTAAAATCGAAGGTAACAAAATAAATATTACGCTATCTTGTGAAGATAAGGGTGCAGAATTTGCAAATAACATTATTAAAGAAGTTCAATCACTTTATAATAACCAAATGTATATAACAATTAAATTTCAAAGTAAATAGGCTTATATATTACCTTTTTTTTGCTTTTTTCATAATATATTATGAAGCATAAGAAAGGAAGGCCTATGAAAAAAATGTTATTAACCAAAAGAGAACAAGAAATTTTTGAACTTTTAGTTCTTAACAAATCAACTAAAGAAATAGCTGAACAACTTAATATTAGTCAAAAAACTGTCCGAAATCATATATCTAATACAATGCAAAAATTAGGTGTTAAAGGCCGATGTAATGCGATAATAGAATTATTAAAACTTGGAGCAATTTCATTAGATTAATAAAAAAGCCAATAAGGCTTTTTTTGAATAAAAGGTAAAATATTAAATATAATTTACTAGGTGATGTAAAATGCTAAAAAGACATGCTATAAAAAAAATTATTATATCTACAGGTACACTTCTTATATTTTTTTTAATTTATTTTTTTCCAAATCAAAATAACTTTTCTATTCCAGAAGAAGTAATTTATATTGATGAATTAACTTTACCACTTTATACAATAGATCAAAACAATTATGTTGCAAGAACAAATATTATAAAAAAAGAAAATGATGATATAAATTATATAATAAATGTTTTAACAAAAGGTTCAATTAATTCAAATTATCTACCCAGTAATTTTTATTCTCCCATACCAAAAGGTACAAAACTAATTGACTATAGTTTAAATGATGGACTGTTAAAGCTTAATTTTTCAAAAGAATTATTAAATGTTACTGAAGAAGATGAAGAAAAAATGATTGAAAGCTTAATTTATTCATTATGTGAACTTGATAATGTCAAAAATATTATGATTTTTGTAGAAAATGAAAAATTAAATGAACTTCCAAATTCTAAAATAAAACTTCCAACTACTTTAGATAAAAGTTATGGTATAAATAAAGTTTATGATATTAAAAATTTTAAAGATACCACAAAAACTACAATATATTATTTAAGTAAATATGAAAATGATTTTTATTATGTCCCGATTAGTAAAATAACTAATAGTGATGAAAAAAACTACGTAGAAATAATTGTTAATGAATTAAAAACATCGCCAATATATGAAAATAATTTATTAAGTTACTTAAATGCAAGTTATGAACTAGAAAGTTACGAAATACTAGAAAATTCTATTACACTATCTTTTAATAATAACTTAATTGCTTCTTTAGAAGATAAGGATTTAGTAGAAAAAGTTAAATATTCAATTTCTCTTTCTTTAAGAGACACATATAATCTAGATAATATTATAATTAATATGAATTAAATAAAAAAAATAAACCATATTAATTATGGAGATGATTGTATGCCCGTTATATCATTTAAAAAGAAACTTAAAGGCTATGATGTAAGTATAGCTTTTAATACTTGTTATAATAATGAATGTAAATTAAAAATTAAAAATACCGATGTTTATTTTACTGAAGAAGAAAATCAAATTAATGAAGTAATAAAAAATTTTGATGAAAAAACTTATCAAGAATATTTAGATAAATATAATATAGTTTTTGTTGCCTTAGCAAAATACTTTATAGATAAAATACCAAATATTTTTTCCATAAAATTTGAAGATAAAAATCAAAAATTCATATTATATGCAGATGAAATCGAAAATTTTAATTAAAAAAGACTATTTTTCCTTGTAAATAAAAAAAAATTGATATATAATGTAATTGTGATGTCTCCGTAGCTCAGCTGGATAGAGCAACCGCCTTCTAAGCGGTCGGTCGTTGGTTCGAATCCAATCGGGGATACCATAATTAAGTTTTTTAAAAGTAACTTTTTAAAAGTTACTTTTTTTATTTAATAATTTATTTACAAGAACAATACCTATTGGTAAACATATAAAAAATAATTCATTAAAAAAGTAAGATTTTGTCTTACTTTACATTATTTTATTATATTGCCATCTAAACTAAAACTTTTTGCATCAGTTATATTAACTGAAACAATGTTACCTATTTCTTTTTTATCACAAGAAACATTGACAAGTTTCATAGTTTCCGTATAACCATATAATTTTTCTTTGTCTTTTTCACTTTCACCAATTAAAAGGACTTTAACTACTTTATTTAATAATTTTTCATTACTTTCTTTAGAATATTTGTTAACTAATTCATTTAATCTATGTAATCTATTTTCTTTTTCTTCTTGAGATACATCATCTTTCATAAATGATGATGCAGTACCTTTTCTTTCAGAATAAATAAATGTATATGCACCATCATATTTACAATAATTTACAATATCTAAAGTTTCTTGAAAATCTTCTTCTGTTTCTGAAGGAAAGCCAACTATAATATCAGTTGTAATAGCTACACCTGGTATTTTTTCTTTCATTTTATTAAATAATGTAATATATTCTTCTTTAGTATATCTTCGATTCATCTTCTTTAATATTCTATTACTACCCGATTGAATAGGAAGATGAATGTAAGGCATAATATTATCATACTTACTTATTACATCAATCATTTTATCAGTAAAATCCCATGGATGAGAAGTAACAAATCTAAGTCTTGGAATTCCAAGTTTTGCAACATTTTCAAGTAAAGTTGCAAAATCATAACCTAAATTTAAATCTTTTCCGTAAGCATTAACATTTTGTCCAAGCAATGTTATTTCTTTATAGCCTGAATCTACTAATGCTTTACATTCATTTAAAATACATTCCATTTTTCTACTACGTTCTCTACCTCTTGTAAAAGGTACTATACAATATGTACAAAATTTATCACAACCAAACATTACATTAACCCAAGCACAAATATCTGAATCTCTTTTATAAATTATATTTTCTGGAACAATATCACTATTTGAGTGAACTAATATATTTTGCTTATCAAGTTTTTCCATTAATAGTTTAGGTAAATCAAAAATATTATTTGGACCTATTACAATATCAACATATTTGTGATTTTTTTCAATATCTTCAACTACATCAACTTGACCAGCCATACAACCCATTAAAATAATAATTAAATCTTTTTTTTCTTTTTTTAAATGTTTACATCTACCTAAATAGCCAAACACTTTATCATGAGCATTTTCTCTTATTGCACAAGTATTTAATACTACAATATCTGCATTTGCCAATTCTTCTGTTCTTGCAAATCCTAACATTTCTAAATATGAAGATATTTGTTCACTATCATGAACATTCATTTGACAACCATATGTTTTTAGAAAATATTTTTTTCCATCGTATATTTTTTTTATTTCATTATCAACATCTAAATAATTTATTTTTGTTTTAGATCTATCTTTTGCAATATCATAATTTGGTTTTAACATAAAAAATCACTTCCAACTAAATCGTATTATAGCAAAATTTATATTTAATTGAAAGGGATTTTGGATAAACTGGGATATTATTAAGAAATTCTTAATAAATAAAGAAAGTTTATAATTATATAGGGATGCATGATATGAAATAATTTGTTACCCAAAACCCGCTTTCATTAGTAATTTACCTTATTTAAAAATATATTTCAATACATTCGACAAAACTAGAAAAAACTAGAATTATTTCGACAAAATTTATCCATTTTTTCATAAAAAAATTAATGAATTATCATTAATTTTTAGGAATAATTTTATCTTTTCCACCCATATAAGGTTGTAATACTTTTGGTATATTTATACTACCATCTTCATTATAATTATTTTCAACAAAAGCAATTAAAGCTCTTGGAGAAGCAAGTACAGTATTATTTAAGGTATGAACAAAATATGTGCCATTTTCACCTTTAGTTCTTATACCAAGTCTTCTTGCTTGCGCATCAGATAAATTTGAGCAAGATCCAACTTCAAAATATTTTTGTTGTCTTGGACTCCATGCTTCAATATCACAAGATTTTACTTTTAAATCTGCTAAATCACCACTGCAACATTCTATAGTTCTTACTGGAATATCTAAATTTCTAAATAATTCAACAGTCGCTTTCCACATTTTATCATACCAATTCCATGAATCTTCTGGTTTACATAAAACTATCATTTCTTGCTTTTCAAATTGATGTACTCTATAAACACCTTTTTCTTCAATGCCATGAGCACCACCTTCTTTTCTAAAGCATGGTGAGTATGAAGTAAGCGCAATTGGAAGACTTTTTTCATCAACTATTTGTCCTAGGTATCTTCCTATCATAGAATGCTCTGAAGTACCAATTAAATATAAATCTTCACCTTCTATTTTATACATCATAGCTTCCATTTCAGGAAAACTCATAACACCTTCCACAACTGAACCATGAATCATAAAAGGTGGAATAGTATATGTAAAACCTTTGTCAATCATAAAATCTCTAGCATAAGAAAGCATTGCACTATGAATTCTAGCAATATCACCAGTTAAATAGTAAAATCCTTCTCCAGAAGTTCTTCCAGCACTTTCTTTATCAAGTCCAGATAAACGCTCCATAATGTCAGCATGATGAGGAATTTCATAATTTGGAACTACAGGTTCTCCAAATTTTTCAAGTTCAACATTTTCACTATCATCTTTACCAATTGGAACACTTGGATCAATAATATTGGGAATTAAAAGCATCTTTTCATGAATTTCATTTTGAAGTCTTTCCTCATCAACAGTAAGGCTTGCAATTTGAGTATTAATTTCATTTACTCTTTTTTTTGCATGCTCAACTTTATCCATTTCTTTATTTCTTACATATTCACCAATTTTTGAACTAATATTATTTCTTTCACATCTTAAGTCATCAGCTTGAGATTTAACTTGACGAAATTTTTTATCTTTTTCTTCAATTTCATCAACTAAAGGAAGTTTTTCACTTTGAAACTTCTTTTTAATATTTTCTTTTACTAATTCTTTGTTTTCTCTAATTAAGTTAATGTCTATCATTTTAATCAATCCTTTCAATAAAAAAACACCACACATTTAAGGAGCAAATGCTGCGGTGCCATCCTTTATATTACTTAATTATTTTATAACGGAAATTACCCGAAGTTTATTAAACTCTCTAGAAAGTAGATTCATAAATATTTATTTATTAACTTTCATCAACCGTTAACTTTCTGTAAAATAAAATTATTTATTACTTTTCTTTCATCACTGATTTACAAAAATATTGTAGCATTTACTTTAAATTTTTACAAGATTAAATTTTCATATATTTACCAGTTGAAATTTATTTAAATTTAGATATAATATAATTGAAACATTTGTTTGGGGAGGACATATGGATAATCTATTTAAAGAAAGACATATTTTATGTATTGATTTAAAAAGTTTTTTTGCTTCATGTGAATGTGTAAAAAAAGGTGTTAATCCATTTAATTATCCTCTTGTAGTGGCAAATCCTAATCAAGGTGATGGAGCTATTACTTTAGCTGTTACACCATTTTTAAAAAAACTTGGAGTTAAATCAAGAGGAAGAATTTTTGAAATACCTAAAAATATTAAATACGAAATAGTTATGCCACATATGAACTATTATATAAGTAAAAGTAAAGAAGTTGTTTCCGTATATTTAGATTATGTTGCTAAAGAGGATATTCATATATATTCTATTGATGAGTGTTTTTTAGATGTAACCTCTTATTTAAAATTATATCAAAAAACTGATTATGAACTTGCTAAAGATATATTAAAAAAAGTTTATGATAAAACTGGGCTTACCGCTACATGCGGTATAGGACCTAATATGTTACTTGCTAAAGTATCAATGGACATTGAAGCAAAGCATAATACTGATTGTATAAGCAAATGGACATATGATGATGTTCCTAAAAAATTATGGAAAATTAGTCCTCTTAGTGATATGTGGGGTATTGGTAAAAATATGGAAAAAAGATTAAATTCTATGAATATTTTTACTATAGAAGATTTAGCTAAAACTAATCCAGGTATTTTAAAAGATAAATTTGGAATTGTTGGAATTGAACTATGGAACCATGCAAATGGAATTGATAATAGTGAAATTAAAGATTTTAATAATATAACTAAAGATAAATCATATTCTAATTCTCAAGTTTTATTCAAAGATTATAATGAAAAAAATATAACTATTATAATTAATGAAATGATTGACAATTTATGTGCAAGACTTAGAAAAAATAATAAAGAATGTTTAACTTTTGGTTTAGGAATTACATACTCTAAAAATACTCCAGGAGGTTTTTATCATAATATAAAATTAGATAATGCCACAGATAAAATGACTGATTTAATAAAATATGCAAGTATTATTTTTGATCGTTATTATGAAAACTTACCTATAAGAAAAGTAACTGTTTGTGCTGGAAATTTGAGAAATAAATTAGGAACACAATTAAATTTATTTGAAGAATATGTGGATATAAAAAAAGAAGATAATATTAATGAAGTTATTGATCAAATAAAAAAGAAGTATGGAAAAAATAGTGTTCTAAAAGCCTCAAGTTTACTTGAAGATTCAACAATAAAAGAAAGAAATAATAAAGTTGGAGGTCATAATGCATAATGTTGAAAGAGGCATTATAAAGTGGTCTCCTTTTAATTCAGTAGTATCTGGTAATGAAATGTTAAATAGCATTGTAAAAGAAAAAAATAAAATAGCAATGCCTACTTTATCTGATGAGCAAAAAGAAGTTATAGAAAAAAAATTAATTTTAGCACTTTACAGTCAAAATATAGTTAATATTTATTATTTTCAAAACGGGAAAATTTTAAATATTAAATCAAATATAAAAAAAATAGACTCTACTTACCATAAAATCTATTTTCAAAATAAAGTTATCTTATTTGAACAAATAATTGAGATTAACCAACTATAAAAAATCTTGTAAATAAGAAAAATAAAATTAATGCAGTAACAAGTAACACAGCCACAGTACAAATTATTTTAACATTTTTACTAACTTTTGGTTTTTCGTCTTTGGAATTTCCAGCTTTCTCACCTTCTATAATTGGAGCTGATTCCATAACTGGTTCAGTTTGATTAATAATTGGTGTCTCAGTTGGAGTTTGCACTGGCTCAGCAGGCGTTTCAACTACAGGAGTTTGTACTGGTTCAGCAGGTGTTTCAACAACTGGAGTTTGTACTGGCTCAGCAGGCATTTCAACAACAGGAGTTTGTACTGGTTCAACAGGCGCTTCAACAACTGGAGTTTGCACTGGTTCAGCAGGCGCTTCAACAACTGGAGTTTGCACTGGTTCAGCAGGAGTTTCAACTACAGGAGTTTGTACTGGCTCAGCAGGAGTTTCAACAACTGGAGTTTGCACTGGTTCAGCAGGAGTTTCAACTACAGGAGTTTGTACTGGCTCAGCAGGAGTTTCAACAACTGGAGCTTGTACTGGCTCAGCAGGCATTTCAACAACAGGAGTTTGCACTGGTTCAACAGGCGTTTCAACAACTGGAGTTTGTACTGGCTCAGCAGGCGTTTCAACAACAGGAGTTTGTACTGGCTCAACAGGTGCTTCAACAACTGGAGTTTGCATTGGCTCAGCAGGTGCTTCAACTACAGGAGTTTCTACTTGTGCTATTGGCTCTTCAATAGTTTGATTAGCTTCAGGCATTTGAGGCATCTCAATTACTGGAGTTTGCACTTCATTATTATTTTCAACTTGCTCTTCTGAATTTTCAATTTTTGGTAACTCAATTTTTAAATCATTATTTTCTTCCATATTATCATACCTCTATTATAATTATGCCATAAAAAAGAAAATATTCCTAGTACTAAATTAATATTTTCTTAATTTTTGGGTTTGAAAAATATACAAATTATAAACGCAAATACAATTGCCGCAGTTATTGCAAGAGAACTTTTACATAAAAGTCCCGAAAATATTCCTAATATTCCTTCATTTTTGAAGCCTTCCATACCACCTAAAAAAAGCATATTACCAAAATTCATTATTAAAATAGTAGCTCCCACTCCACATTTTTCTATTAAAGTTGGATAAATACCCAAAAATGCTAATATTGCACCAATAACGGTAAATATTGAAGTAATATGTCCTGGCGTAAGTTTAGTATTATCTAGAATTATTTGACCAATCATACACACAAATCCCGCTAGTAAAAATGCATTTAAATATATCATGATAACACCTCAATTTTTACTGCATGACTAATTGCAGGAACCGTTTGATGTTGATTAACTAAAACTGGTGTATGAAGAGAACCACTTCCAACAAGCAAAATTCTTTTATATTTTTTACTTTTTAAAATTTTTGTAAAAAATATAAGTGGTAGACAGCAAGGACCAGATCCTCCTGAATACATCTGACTATCTAAAAATATTTCACAACCTGCATCCATAATTTTATTTAATTTTTCATGATAAATTGTTTCATAATATTCTTTTAAAATATCTAATCCCACACATCCTAAATCACCTGTTAAAATCAAATCATAATCTTTCATAGTTTCATTATTATTTTTTAAAAAATTATAAATTGTATCTGCACAAGCTGGAGCCATAATTGCTCCCATGTGATTTACATCATTTATTCCCAGATTTATTACCTTACCTACTAAGGCCGAAGAAACTTTTATATTAGTTTTATCATTTGACAAAATTGCGCCTGTACCTGCGGTTACTGTACATGTAGCAGTGGTAGGTTTTGGTGCACCATATTCCACCGGATAACGATATTGTCTTTCCGCAGTTAAATTATGCGAAGATGTTAAACAAATAATATTTTTAGCATTTTTACTTTCAATTAAATTAGCCCCTAAAATAATAGAAAGTGGAAAAGTTGCACAAGCTGCATAAACTCCAATAAATGGAATATTATAATCCATCATAGTATAGTTTGAAATTGCAATTTGATTTATTAAATCCCCTGCTATTATATAATTAATATTTTCTTGGCTTAAATTATTTTTATTAAGTAAATTAAGAATTACTAATCTTTGCATTTTGATTTCTGCAAGTTCAAAAGTTTTTTCTTCAAAATAATAATCATCAAATTTTAAATTATAATTTGTTATCTTACTATCTTTTTCTTTAGGACCAACAATAGTGAAATAATCTTTAATATAAACATTATTAAAATTTAAATTAGCCATAAAAAACCACCTTTATTACACATAAAATAAAAGCTGATATAATTCCATATAATAAAACTGATCCTGCAAGTTTAAAAAAATTAGCGCCAAGACCGGTTATCATTCCATCTTTTTTATATTCCAAACCACAACTAGTTATACTATGGGCAAAACCGGTTGTAGGAACAATAAGACCACATTTTGTTTTAGTAACCCAATCATCAAAAAAATTAAGACCAGTAAATAAAGATGCTAAAAATATTGTAATTAAACATACAACACTATAACTTACCTTTACTGACATGCCAAATAATATAACTAGTAGTCTAGAAATTATTTGACCAGATAATCCTAGTAATCCTCCTACTACAAAAGCAATTAACATATTTTTTAATTTGTTTTGTTTAGGATACTTTTTTTTAACAAGATTTTTATACTCTTCTTTATCCAAAATAAATCACCATTATTATTATTTATTTAAATGGTGATTTTATACTTATAAAGTCAAAAATCTTTGCATTTTATCTAAACCTTTTTTTTCATATCTTGAAACCATTACTTGAGTCATAGATAATTTTCTTGCAACTTCACATTGAGTTAAATCTTCAAAATATCTAGACTTAATAATATTTCTTTCATCCTCTGAAAGCATTTCCAAACTTTCATCAATTAATATTTTATCATCAACCGAAACTTTTTCTTCACTTTTTATAGTATCATATAAACAAACATTTTCTTCACTATCAAGACTCATTATACTTTGACCTGCCATTACTGCTTCATAAATCTTTCCTTTATCTATTTCAAGGAAATTAGCAACATCATCATAACTTGGAACAATGCCACTATTTTGAGTAAGAGAAAGTCTTGTTTGTTCAATTAATTTATAAAGTTTTAAAATATCCTTATTTATTTTAAGAGGTCTATTATTAACTAATAAATACATTTCTCCATAAATATAATTGTAAGCAAAACTTGTAAACTTAGCATTAAAACTTTCATCATATTGCTTATAAGCTTTTAAAAGACCTAGAACTCCTGCTTGAAATAAATCTTCCTTAGGATAACCATAAAATTTTTTAGCAATATCATAAATAAGGCCAGCATTTTGATTAATAATTTCTTCTTTATTCATATTAAACCTCAATAGTTTTTAATGCTGTAAGTTCATTATCAAGTTTCTTTATATGTAATTTATGTAATTTTTTATTTAAATATTTATTTACTTCACATATGTACATAATGCCCTTATTATTTTTTATTGCAAATTTAGTATTTAATAATGCATCTAATCCATTATCATCAATATCATCAAGATAATAAAAATTATAAACTAAATATTTTATTTTATGTTTTAGTAATACAGGAACTAAATAATTATTAACTTTGTAAGATGTAGAACGATTTAATACACCATCAAGTCTTACAAAAAGTATTCCTTTATCATATTCTAAATTCATTTTTAACATATTATATTTTCCTTTTCTATAAATAATATAGTTCATTTTTATTTAAGTTTAAACAACTTCGACAAAACATGTCAAAAGTTTTAATTATTATATATTTTTATTATTATTTTTCGACAAATTATAATACATAAAAAAAGAAAGTTTAAATTACTTTCTTCATTATTTAAATACTTTTACAATATCATTGATATGTTTTTTTAATATAATAGTATCTATAATATTAGTTATTGAATAAACAACTAATACTATTCCAATATAGGTTGTTATTGCAAGAGAGCCTAAACTTGGATTAATTATTATGATGCCACCACATATAATTGATAAAAGAGCACAAATAAATAGTAAAAACCATTTACCTTTTTTAACTTCTTTTAAAGATAAAGAAAGTCTTATATCCAAACTTGATTTAGTTATCATAACAATACCTATTAAAATTGGAAATAAAGTTTTTATAATATTAGGATTTAATAATATTACAATTCCCACAAGCAATTCAATTATTCCCAAAGATAAGAATCCTGAGATAATAGAAGTATTGTTTTTTTCAATTATAAAATATACACCATTTATAATTAAAATAGCTGCAATAATGTATGTAATTGTTTCAAAGGATGTTTTTGGAAATATAATAAATATAAGTCCCATTAAAAGTGTTAATATTGCCATTACAATTGAAGAATTTAAAAACTTATTTATTTTTTGAAGCATTTGTTATTTCTCCTTTCTATTATAATTCTAATATTTTTTTACATACGTGTAAATAAAAAATCCCTATATTATAATTAATAAAAAACTAAATATTCTCATATTTAGTTAAAATTACTAATTACTATCTAAATAACTTGCCATATGTCTAGCCCATAAAAAGAAGAAATATGATTTTGGATGAATACCATCGCTTGAAAATGATTCATCATTTAAAAAATAACTATTTTCTAAAAAATCAACATTTTGATCTATTGCAAGTTTTTTTAATTCTTCATTAAATAGACTTTGATATGAAAAACAATTATCATTTAATATAGCATTACTACTCGTAGGTAAAATAGAATTTATAATTATTTTAGTATTTGGTAAAGCATTTTTGATGTTTTCTATAGCATTTTTATAATTTTGAATAAATGCTTGTACATTACCATTAAGCATTTTTAAATCATTAGCACCATATGCTAAAAATAAATAACTAGGATTTTTTTGAATTAAAGTTGGTAAATCCAAATTCATATTATCTACTCTTCTACCACGATGCCATACTACACTTTCATTATTTAAAACGCCATAACAAGATAATCCTTCACCCATAGAATCGCCAACAACAACAGCATTCTTATTAAGAAATATTGCCCTTGCTTGTTCATTGGAAATGTTATCAATTTGATATAAATCATCACTAGGAAGATTGTATCCATTATTATTAGAGGTATTATTATCTAAATTATCATTTATTATATTTTCATCAGGATTTTTTTCTTCATTACTATTAATTACTTCGTTTTCTATGATATCATTTTTATTTTCTTCTTCCGAAGTAGTTTCACTATTAATTATAATTACATCATTATTTTTTGTTTCATTAACAATTAATACACGATTATTTAATGAAAAAGAATAACTACTTAATAAATAAATAGTTACCGCTAATAAAAAGATTAAAAGAATTATACTATAAAATTTTACTACTTTTTCTTCCATTATACTTCCTTAACACTATAATAAGTATAAAAATAAATAATAAAAAAAGCAAGTTTTTAACTTACTTATACAAATAATTTTACAAAAAAAATTATTTATTTTCTAATGCTAAAAAATTATCTTTAATTATACTAGCGTATTCATTATCCATTACAAGTAAGATTAAATTGCCTTTGCTTTCAACCATTACATTTTCTTCTTCAACTTCAACACATATCCACTTTCTAGGATTTACTTTTTCTTTTATTTCTTCTTTAATACTATTAATATTACTAGTATCATCAAGTCTAATTAAAACAACTGAATGCGCTATTGAAGACATAAGTGGTTCACTAGCAAGAGCCTCTTTATAAGAAAAATCTATGTCTCCTAAATAATACTGTTTATTATCTTCTGTTACATTTATTTGTTCAAGTTTAGGAAAATCACTTGGAACACCAATATATAATTTATCCATAATTTCACTTAAATTACCCTCAATATTTTGAACTTTATTTTGACATCCAAAAATAAAAAATATTGAACAAATTATAACTATATAATAACTTATTTTTTTCATACTACTACCTTTCTATTTAATTGCAAAACTATTATTTATTATTAATGTAGAATACATAAATATTATATCACTATTATCATCAAAATTTAAGTCATTAATTTTATTTAAATGTCTACTATTTACATATCTTAAGTCTACTAAAGTAATTTTTGAATAATCTTCGATAAGTAATGGAACTAAACTACTTGCAAATGAATCACGAAAAATAATTAAGTTTTTATTATCCTTATTATTTTGATTTTCAATAAAAAGTATTGGAGTTGCTCCAGATAAAAATATATCATAACTATCTATATTTTTTAAATTATCTTCATTATATACTTTTTGATATTCACTCTTTTCATAGTTGTATACTTTTGCATTATTTATTACATAATTTGTATTATAAATTAATGTATCAGGTTTTACGATATTATCTCCATACAAAGCACCATAAAATGGATAATATTCATTTTCTATATAATTTTCACTCTTTATTTCTAAATTAAGATTACTTTGAATTTTATTTAAAACATTTTGTAAACATTCTTGTTTCCAATGTATATCAGTTTTATAATATGAATCTAATGTTAAAGAAGATGTAATATCAATCCATTTTAAGTAATCAAGACTATATTTTAATTTATTTTTCATATATTCATAATCAATTTTAGGAATGTTTTTATTATCTAAATAATAATTTTTATCTGGAATCATTATAAAATATTTATTTTGATTTTCATTTAAATAGTTATCATTTATATAATTTATTTTATTAATTAAATTATCAATTGATTTATCATTAATAGCACTATCAATTTGAAATAAATAACCATTTTGTTCATATATTCCATTATTTTCTTCCATAAGCATTATTTTTTTTGAGGTAAATCCTTTAAGTTTTTTAAAAGAATCTCTAAAAGGAAATTGATCTAAAAAATAATTATCTAATTTTTTTGAAAAATCGTTATTAATAGTAATTTTAGGAAATGATACTAAATGTCTTCTTTCACTAAAAGAAATATCTTTATCTTTTAAAATAATACCTAAAAACATAAATAAAAAAATTGTAAACATAAATAATATTGAATTAATTTTATCTTTCATAAATACCTCTTAAAATCTAAAATATAAAAATGGATTAGTTGAATCACTAATTATAAATGCAGTACATAAAATTAATAATATAATATAAAAAATTGGTTCTAAAAAATTAATTGCTTTATTAATTTTTTTATTTTCTTTTAATTTGTTAATTACATTTTTTAAAAGTGGTGTAGATGCAATAATACTTATTATTAAAACAAATAAATAATTTACAAAATAATATAAAGTTTGGGAATTTATAAAAGATATATTATTAAATCCAAACATATTTTTAAATGCCAATAAAAGCCCTGTTAATGAATCATTATAAAACATTACAAAACCTATTACTACAACTATATTTGTCCATAATAAACCAATAATTTTATGCTTATCAAAAAAGTTTAATAAAAACTTTTTTTCAATTATTAAGATAATTCCAAAATATAAACCCCATAATAAAAAACAATAACTTGCTTTATGCCATAAACCTGTTAATAACCAAACGATTAATATATTTAAATATTTTCTAATATTATTAACTTTATTTCCTCCAAGTGAAATATAAATATAATCTTTAAACCAATTAGTTAATGAAATATGCCATTTGCGCCAAAATTTTGTAAGTGAATTTGTCCAAAAAGGATAATCAAAGTTTTCTAAAAAATGAAAACCTAACATTAAACCAAGGCCTATTGACATATCACTATAACCAGAAAAATCAAGATAAAGTCTTAGAATATCTGATATAGCTTTAAGCCATGCTGAAATAATAGTTTGATTTTCAATAAGAGTTAAACTTTGAATAAATTTTCCTAGTACATCTGCTAGTAAAACTTTTTTAGAAAGTCCAATTACAAAACGACTAATTCCTTTAGAAAACATTTTAAAAGACATATTTCTTTTTTCAATTTCATTTTGAACATCATTATATCTAATAATTGGTCCTTGAACTAAAGTACAAAACATACTTAAATAAGTTGCATAATATATAATATTTTTTGCACTTTTTGTTTTTTCCTTATATACATCAATTAAATAACTTGCATTTTTAAATGTAAAGAAACTTATTCCTAAAGGTATTAGAATATTCAATAAAGATATGTTAGTTTTAAATAATAGATTTATATTTTCAATAAAAAAATTATAATATTTAAAATAAAATAAAACTAAAAAATTTATAGTTAAACCAATTATTAAATAAAATTTTCTTTTTTTATCTTTATTTTTTTCAATTAACTTACTTATAAAATAGTTAAATATTATAGAAAAAATAAATAATAAAAAATATCTTACTTCACCATAAAAATAAAATATTAAACTACTTATAAGTAATACTATATTTTTATATTTTTTTGGAGCAAATATATATAATATTAACATAATTGGCAAAAAATAATATATAAATGTAATACTAGAAAATACCATAACTTCACCTAACTATTAATCTATAAATATTTTATCATTTTATAATTTATTTTCATATTTGATAATAAGAAATTTTACTAACTATTTACAATAAAGTTTTAAATTTTTTACAACTATAATACTTTACTTTATATACATTATTTCATAAAAAAAGAGTTTTAATTAAACCCTTATATTATTAATTAGTAGTGCAAATCAGTACTTCAATTTTTTCTTCAAATCTGTCCAATACCTTTTAGGTATATTACTTTCTGTTAATGCACTAATAACATCAACTACACTAAAATAGTAATCTTCTTTTTCACTATCCAAAATACTTTGTATTTTCAAATAAATTTGTAATAGTATCTATTTTATTTCCTTTCAAAATTCTACCTTTTTTTTGTTATTTTTTGTACTAAGGCGTTATGTGTTATTACCTTAGCTTACTCATATTGCTACAAGTCTTCCCCTTTCATTCCACGTACTATGCGAGGTAGGCTCTAATATTTATTTCCAAACAAGATTATATCTTAAATTTCTTAAAAATAAATCCCATATATTTGCTTTTTTAACATCTTCTTTTACTGTTATATCTACTTCATTAATTATTTTATTATCTTCATTTAATATTTGTACTTTTCCTATTACATTTCCTTTTTTTACTGGAGCAACTATTTTTTCTATATCTATTTTAAAATTATATTTACTTACTTTATCGTTTACATTTAAAAGTTCTATTGCATCATTTACAAGTACTACATCTACATATTCTTTTTTACCTTTTTCTACTTTAACTTTTCCTAATACTTCTTTTTTATCTTTTATTAAATTTACTTTATATGTATTAAATCCATAATTTAAAAGTTTTACTGTATCTTGACTTCTTTTTTCAATTGATTCTTCTCCCATTACAACACTTATTAATCTTAAATTATTTTTCTTCGCTGTTGCGGTTAAACAATAACCTGCTTTTGCTGTATATCCTGTTTTAAGTCCATCTACTCCATCATAAAATCTTACCAGTTTATTTGTATTAACAAGCCATATTTGTGAACCATCAGGTTTTTGTAAATATTCTTCATAAACTTTTGTATAATCTAATATTTTTTCATATTTTAAAAGTTCTTTTGCCATAATACCCATATCATAACTTGAAGAATAATGATTTTCATCATCAAGGCCATGAACGTTGACAAAATGTGTATTTTTTAGATTTAATTTCTCTGCTCTTTTATTCATCGCTTCAATAAAAGATTCTTTAGATCCATAAGTTTTTTCTGCAAGAGCAACTACTGCATCTATCGCTGTTACTAAAAAGCAGTAAAAAAGAGTTTAAATTTAAGCTGCTACCCGCACCAAGTATATTAAGTTTAAAATGTAACATTACTTTATGAACGTTATCATCTTCTAGTCTTTCAACATATATAGTATCTATTATACTTCCAAATATTCTAAATACTCCCTCATCATCAACTAAAATTATACTTTTTATTTTTTTATAAAAATTATCTATACTATCTTTATAATTATCTTCTTTTGAAACCAAAAAATAATCATTCTTTTTCTTTTCTAGAATATCTAAATCAAAATTATATTTTTCTCTTCCAATATTATATTCTTCACTATCTATTTCTTTTCTAGCTCTCATATTAATTAGTTCTGCCTTAGCACTTTTGATATCTTCTATTTTTTTATCTATATCATTTATTTCTTTAATATAATCTTTATTAACCATTGTTTCACTTATTACATCATATATTTCTTTTATAATTTCACTTTCTTTATTTAAGAAAATACTCGCCATTTTTTTAAATATATCTAGTAATTCTTCGTAATGAATTATTGGTGTATTACAACCATTTACTTTTTCTTTACCATATTTTCTATAATTAGAACACCCCCAATATTTACTCATCAAACCTGTTCTTTTATTCTTATAACCACCTTTTATAAAAGTTGCTCCATCATGATAACATTTAATCTTACCAGATAGAGCATATCTCATATCTGTTCTAGTATTTGTTTTGTGTTTATGAGAATTCTTATCCAATATCTCATTGCATTTTTTCCATAGTTCTTCCGATACAATTGGTGGACAACTCTCATTATCTTTATATACAATCCATTCATCTGGCTTAAATCTTATTCTTTTTCTTGAATGATAATCAACAGTAGTTTCTTTATGAGCACAAAAATATCCTTTATATTTTGGATTTCTAATAATTCTTCCAATTACAGTTCCAGCAAGTGGTTTATTAGTTTTACTCTTTATATTATATTTATCAAATAAATAATGACCTAGTTTAGATGTTCCCATATATTCTTTACTATATTCATTAAAGATTAATCTTATTAGTTCTGCTTCTTCTTCTACTATCTCTAACTTACCTTTATTTTTTTTATAACCATAAAAATTATCATTACCAGGAACTACTCCTTTTTCAATACTTCTTTTATATCCAAATCTAATTCTTTCTGATAATTTTCTTATTTCATCTTGAGCAATAGATGACATAATAGTTAAACGAAGTTCCGAGTCTGAATCAAATGTGTTTATATTATCATTTAAGAAAAATACACCTACATTATTAAATAATAATTCTTGCGTGTATTTTATACTATCAACAGTATTTCTTGAAAATCTTGATATTTCTTTTGTTAGTATTAAATTAAATTTACCTTTTTTAGCATCATTAATCATTTTAAGAAAATTATCACGTTTATTTACACTAGTACCTGATATACCTTCATCTACATAACCAGGAACAAATGTCCAATTATCTTGTCTTTTTATATAATTTTCAAAATACATAACTTGATTTTCTAATGAATTCAATTGTTCTTCATGATCTGTTGACACACGAGCATAAAATGTAACACGAAGTGGTAGTTCAATAAGTTTTTTACCAGTAGCTAAAATATTTCTAATTTGATACAAATTCATAGTTCTTAATACCTCCTTCTAAATTGGAATTTTAACTATTATATTTTTTACATCTTTATCCTTTTCTTGTAATTTTTTTAGTTTATTAATATCTTCTTCCAACTTCTTGATAATACTACTTGTATTTGCAAAATAAATTAAACCTTTGCTACAAAGTTCATTCAGTAACTCTTTTTGTATCATTTTTTTTGCAATTAGGGTCTCAGGATTATTATCCAAGTTTTCTCCTCCTCATTTAAACTTATTAGAATAAATGAAAAAAAGAACTCATAACTCAGAGTTCTACAAATTAATCTCATTTTTATATTTTAATACTTATATAAATGTTCTCCTAAATAATTGATTATAAATCACCTTTATAAAAATATATTTTCATAGCGTTTTCAGAATAATTAGGTTTTGAAACATCAATGTTGAGAAACTTTCCAATATAATAAATGATAAATTGTGAAGCAATCAACAAATCAAATTCTGCCAAAATACCATCATAATTACTTTCAATTATAACATTATTATCTCCCAAATATTTTAATAACTCTTGTTCATACTTTGTTGTTGATTTTTGCTTAAAATATATAGAAATAGAATTATTTAAGTTTTCATAATTAATAAACCTTCCATGCGAAAAATTCTTCTTTTCATGAATTATACAATTGAATATACCAGATTCAATAATTTTGCTTTCTAAATCATAACAAGCTGTATCAGTATAATCACCACGAAACAAATTTAGTGTCCCATGTTCTTTTATATTTATTATTATATCTTTAGTTATTACACTTTCTATTTTTTCATTCCAATAATTAATTGACTTTTTTATAAAATTTTCAATATTAATACTATAATTAGTTTTTTCAAGATAGTGTTTTAAGAAGATTACTGCTGGAGCAACTGCACCTTCAAATGATAAAAATCCACGTTCTTTACCTTTATTGGAAGAAGTTCTATAACTTAAAATATTCTTTTTTAGAATTCCTGTTTTTAATACAATATTTTGTAATTCTCCTTTAGTAACAATATATATTTTTTTCTTATCTAAATCTTTGACACTTGTAATAATATCGTTTGTTGTACCAGAGTATGAAAATAATACAACTTTATTTATATTATTATTATTTCTATATAAAACATCTCTTGGATACATTGAATATGTATTGCATCCGTATAATAAATTTATAATTTTAGCGGAAAAATATGATCCAGCATATGAACCACCAGTTCCAATAAATAAACAATTATCATTTTCATTAAAAGAAATATCTTCAATTTTACTGCTTGCTGAAGAATTGACTGCATTGATAATTCTTGTTTCGAGATTGTTAATATTTATATTACATCGTTTGATTTTTTTTCTTTCATTATATATGAAATTATTACAAGTACATTCATTATCTATCTTTTTAACTTTAAATAGAGAATTAATGTGGCCCCTTGCTCCCATTTTGGAAACAACTTTAGCTGTTAGTTTGTTTGAGTTTTCATACCATTTTTCAAACATATCTTGATCATAAACAAAATTATTTTTTATACAATCTTTTATTATGCTAGAGATAAACGCATCACCAGCGCCAGTAGAGTCTACAACTTTTCCTTTGCTTTTTAAGTTAAAATTGTATTCTTTTCCATCGCTAATAAAAGTAGCACCATTTTCTCCACGCGTAATAGTCATAAAATTTGGTTTTAAAATATTATATAAATCTATATTAGTATTTAAATCTAATCTTTTTATTAAATATTTTGATACTCTTTCATTAAAATTAATAATTTCAAACTTGTTTTTTATCTTATCTATTATTTCTTTATCAGACATATTTTCTAATTCAAAATATTGCCCTAAATCAATTATTTTTTTATTACGAGTTTTATCAATCAATATTTGATTTCTACTATTTAAATTATCAAATACTAAAATATCATCATTATTAATTTTTTTTATAATATCATCTGTATCAATCAAACTATCTTCATACCACTTTTTATTATTACAAAAAGGGCATCTTTTTTTTGAAGTAAATGATAATTTATCTTCGTTATCAAAGTATGATACGTGAAAGCATCTTGTTCTCACATCATCTAAAACTACAATATTATTTGTATCAACATCCAATTTTTCAAGACTTTTAATTGCTATTTCACCTTGCATATCATTACCACATGTACCAAACACTGCAGTATTAATACCCATTTTTGCTAAATTAGCAATGATATTGTGAGAAGTCATCCCACCATTTATTCCTAAAAACTTTTCGTTTTTATAATAATAATCTGTTACTAAATCACCTATACTAACTACTCTCATTTTAATAATCTCCTTTGTTTGCTTTTATTATCACAAAAATCTTTTAAATTACCGCCATTTTTATATTGTTCAATAATAGGAATTAAATTATTTGTTAAATATATCAATTCGTCTTGAAATCTTTTTGCTTTTTCGGTTAAAGGTTTATTAAAGTAATTTTCTTTAATCCACATATCTACTTCATTTATCCAAACCGTTATTAGTGAAAGAAAAATATCATTATCTTGTATACTAAGTTCTTTATCATATCCTAATATAAAAGAATTCATCTTATTATAATTAATACAATCATACTCAAAACAATATGACATAATAATTCTTCCAACATCAAGAAGTGGTGAATTTACTCTAACTAATTCAAAATCTAAAATATGTGGAATTTCACCATCAAAAAGAATATTGTCATCAGCAAAATCACCGTGGGTTACAGCAATTGGTATTTCATTAATTATGCTTTTATCTTTTAAGCATCTTAATCCTTTGCCTTGTACTGATAATAACTCTAAGTATTCATCACTTACTTCACCTATTTTATTAGATATTTTATTTTGATAGTTATTAAATAATTTTTCAATGGATGGAAGTTTTAAATATTCACCAATATATTTTGAACTATCAACATTTTTAAAAAGCAAATGCATTTTTGCACATTCTTGTCCTAATTTATGCAATTGCTCATTACTAATATATTCTCTAGGAACATATATACCACTTATGTAATCAATAATAGCAACTCTATATCCATTATATACAAATACCAATTTATTATCGTGTGTTAAATTAATCTTTTCACAATTTAAACAATTACCATACATGTAGTTTTCTATTTTTAAATTATTAACAAGCTGTTCATCTAAATAATCAGCCGAAAATTCTCCTTTACTCATTTTTTTTACTTTCTCTGGGCTGAAAAGTTTAACTACATATTTTTTATTATCTATAGTAGTGACCAAATATTTTTTATTCATCCAACCGCCAGATAAAACTTGAACATTTATTATTTCTAATCCATAATTATCTTTTATTTTTTTTATCAATTCAGTTTCCATTATTTATATCCTCCAAAAAATTATTAGTTATTGTTATTATTTCATTTAGCTTTTTTTTATTAGCAAATCCTGCGGCATGGGTATGGCCACCACCTGTTAATAATGAAGCTATTTTACTTACATCTATATCATTTTTGCTTCTAATTTCACCTTTCATTTTATTTCCATAATCCATAATAATCATTAAAACTTCAATGTCTTCTCTGTTTAAAATAAAAGGAATACATTTTTTGGAAATATCAGAATATGATACTAAACTAAATGGTTCTTTATTCATATCTAACACCGAATAATAAAAGTTTTCATGTCTTAAATTGTTAATTATATATGATATAATTTCAAGTTCATTCTGTGTTTTTTCTAAGTAAAACTTATTTATAATATATTCACTATCTATTTTATTTTTTAATAATTTACTTACTATAATGTGAGTTTCAGGGGATGTATTATTACTAAATAAATTTGTGTCACTTACTATACCCGTAAATAATAGTTCTGAAATTAATTTATTTATGTTAAAATTCATCTTTTTCAATATGGCGTATATTATCTCGCAAGTTGAACTTATATCAGGAATACTTAAAACAGCATTTGCATTAGTTGTATTTCCATTATGATGATCAATATTTATTGTATAATTTGCATCATTATAATATTTTTCCATATTTGATGGTAGTCGTGATGTTCTATTTAAATCAACAGCAATAAATGTATAATCATTTGTTTTGATATCACTATATAAAAGATAATCACAATTAAAATATTTTATTTTGTGTATGCTTTCTGGTTCTATGTATACTATAACATTTTTATTTAATTGTTTTAAAAAATAGCCTAGTGCTAACGAAGAACACATTGAATCATAATCTGCGTTTTTATGACCACAAATAATGACATCATTTGAAATACTATTTATTATATCTATTATTTTTTCAACATCAACATTCATTTTATAAAACTCCTTCTATATTCTCCAACTTCACTTTCCTCTTTATAATCATGATTCTTTATTAAGCACTCTACTATTTTTTTTCTATTTAAATCAAATACACCTAAAGAATCTGTATAATCAGTTTCTCCTTTTTCATTTTTCCAATTATTATCTTTCCAGCTATATGGACTACTAAAACATAATCCATATATGTAATTAAAGAACAAATTGTAATCAACTGCTGATGGATTATCTAAAAACATTTGATCAATTCTATTAATACTAGGATATCTAACAATGCAAATATTATTAACATTAATATTACAATCATATAACGCATTAATCGCTATTTGTAACGTTTTTCCTGTTAAAATATTATCATCAAACAAGTCTACATTTGAGTTTTCAAAAAATTCAGAATTTATTAAACCATTAAAATTTTTAATATTAAATTTTCGTAAATCCAATAGTTGTTTGTTCTTGTATCCAGATACTTCTTTATTAAATTTTAAAATTAATAATTTTTCAATTCTATTTTGATCAACTATTTTAGCCAGTATTGGAAGTTCTATACCACCATAACTTAAACCACATGCATTTGCAAATCTATTGTTATCACATTTTTCTTTATATAAAGATACAGCAATATAGTTTTCTGCAAAGTTATCTATTTCTCTATATGCTCTATAATTCTTAGAATAGTCTTTTTCATCATCTTTTTCTAATTCCTGTGTCATATTATTAAGTAATACTTTTCTTGTATTATTTATTATTTCTATAGTTTTTTCTTTATCAACAATATATTGGCTTTCAAAACATATTCCACTCATTAATCTTTCAATTTCCATAATGGTATTATATAATTTATTGTTACGATTTTCACCCTCCAAAGAAATATCAAATAAAATATTTTTATCAAAGTAGTTAGATACCAAATAATGATTAATTAAAACTAGTAAAATATT
>JAQXPH010000022.1 GCA_029100545.1 bacterium
AGTATATAATCATTATTGGACATGTAATCACAACCTTTCAATGTTTAATCCAATTACATTGTATCAGATTACATGTCTTTTTTATATAAAAAATAGCGTGATGATTTTACACTCACCAACACTATTTATAATACAACCTTAGTATAGATTTTTTCTATACTTTTTTTATTATATTTTTTTTAACTTTAATATTCAATAATTGCTTTTTATATGTTAAAATATAAAGTAGCAGTTAGGAAGTGTGAATATGGCAAAAGTAATATCATTGGTAAATCAAAAAGGTGGCGTTGGTAAAACTACTACTAGTATTAACCTAGCAGCAGCTTTAGGTCAATGTGGCAAAAAAACTATATTAATAGATATGGATCCACAAAGTAATGCTACGACAGGTTTAGGCTTTAATACAACTGATTTTGACCATGATATATATGAAACTATAACTGGTTTATGTGAAATTAATAAAGCCGTTTATAAAACTAAATTTAAAAATTTAAGCATTATTCCCTCTACTATAAATCTTGCTGGAATAGATGTAGAGTTTGTAAAAAAAATGTTTACAGATAATACATTTGAACGTAATAATCAACTTCGTAATGCTTTAGCTTTAATAAAAGATAATTATGATTATATTATAATTGATTGTCAACCTTCTTTAGGTCTTTCTACTATGAATGCTTTAGTAGCAAGTGATGCAGTTATTATTCCAGTTCAATGTGAGTTTTATGCACTAGAAGGAATAACACAACTTCTTAATTCAATAATAATGGTACAAAATAGTATGAATCCAGAACTTAGAATCGAAGGCGTTTTACTTACCATGCTTGATGGTAGAACAAATATAGGACTTGAAGTAATTGAAGAAATTAGAAAATATTTTAAAGATAAAGTATTTAATACAATTATTCCTAGACTAGTAAGACTTGTTGAAGCTCCATCACATGGTAAACCAATAAATGAATATGACCCAGAAAGTAGAGGAGCAGAAGCTTATCATAATTTAGCTATGGAGGTGATTGAAAGAGATGGAAACTAAGAAAAAAGCTTTAGGTAAAGGTTTAGAAGAATTATTTTCAAATGCAGCATTTAATATTGATACTTTAGAAGATAATATTGTCAAAGAGGAAGCAAATAATGCTATTGAAGTAAATCTTTCTGAAGTTCGTTCAAATCCGTATCAACCAAGAAAATTTTTTGATGATGAAGCACTTGAAGAACTTGCTCAATCAATTAAAGAATATGGTGTAGTTGAACCTGTTATCTTAAAAAAAAGTATTAAGGGATATGAAATTGTTGCTGGTGAAAGGAGATGTAAAGCCGCTAAAATTGCGGGATTATCAACTGTTCCAGCAATAGTAAAAGATTTTACAGACGAAGAAATGATGGAAATAGCACTTCTTGAAAATATTCAAAGAGAAGATTTAAATCCAATTGACACAGCAATATCTATTTCAAATATTTTGGCTGTAAAAAATATTACACAAGAAGAATTTTCAAAAAAAATGGGTAAAAGTAGAAGTTATGTTACAAATTTATTAGGTCTACTTAATTTACCAAAAAGTGTTCAAGAATTAGTAAAAAATGGTAAATTATCTATGTCATCTGCAAGATGTTTAAGTAAAATTGATAATGAAGATAGGGTAATTGAACTCGCAAATAAAATAATTAAAGAAAATTTAAATGTAAGAGATATTGAAAAATTACTTTCAAATAAAAAAGATAATCAAAAAGCAAAAGTAATAAGTGAAAAATACAGAGTTTATGAAGATGCTGTTAGTGATGCGATTGGAAATAAAGTTAAAATAACTGACAAAAAAATTGAAATCTCTTATAATTCACTTGCTGATTTAAATCGTATAATGGAGATATTTCACATAGTATTTAAAGACTAACGAAAGGTATTTATGAAACAAGAATTTAGTTTAAATGATGAAGTAATAATGAAAAAGCCACATGCATGCAAATATAATTTATGGACAATTACAAGAATCGGAGCTGATGTAAAAATTAAATGCAATAATTGTGGAAGAGAAATTATGATGGATCGTTTGGAATTTTATAAAAAATTAAAAAAGGTGATTAAACGTGAAAAAAAAGAAAATTAATAAAAGGACTAAATTACATCCAGTTATGAGTATTTTATTTTTAATTCTTGGAGTTATACTTTTAAGTGGTATTTTATCATTTTTCAATTTTTCATTTACTTATAATAAAATAAATACTACTAGGTTTGAGTATGTTTCTACAACTGAATCTATTATAAATTTATTTTCACTTCATGGATTAAAATATATTTTTGCTAATACTGTTGCGAATTTTGCTAATTTTAAAGTATTATCAAATTTAATTATAATGCTTATTGGTATAGGAATAATAGATAGTAGTGGTTTCTTGGAAATGGCTATAGGTTTATTTACAAGGAAAGCGAAGAAAAAAACGGTAACTTTTATTTTAATTTTGATTTGTTTATTATCAAGCATATCTGGAGATATACCTTTCTTAGCAATAATACCACTTTCTGCACTTATTTTTAAATACGGGAAAAGAAATCCTAATATTGGTATAATTGCTTCTTATGCTGCATTAACATCTGGATATGGTTTATCTTTATTCTTTACTAGTATTGATTCTTCTTTATCAAGTTTAACAACATTAAGTGCGAAAATGTTAGATTCAACTTTTTCAATTAATAGTTTTTGCTTAATTCTATTTATGGTTGTTGCTATACTTTTATTTTCAATAATTTTAACACAAATTACTGAAACAATAATTGTTAGAAAATTACCAAAATATGAGTTTAACGAAGATGATGTTAAAGAATTTAATCCTTCTAAACAGGAACTTAAAGGATTAATTTTAGCATTGTTTGCAAGTATTATTTATTTAATAATTATTATTTATAATATAATACCTGGACTACCTCTATCAGGAAATTTATTAAGTCGAAGTGAAACACTTTATATTGATAAATTATTTGGCTTAAATTCATTTTTTTCAAATGGTTTTGTATTTATCATAACTATTTTATTTGTAATTTTAGGTTTAGTCTATGGTATTGTTACAAAAAAAATTAAAAATAATTTAGATTTTATTGATTCGCTAGGCTATAGTTTAAATGGAATTGGTAAAACTTTAGTTTATATTTTTGCTGGATCTGCTCTTATTAGTATATTTAAATATTCAAATATAGGTAATGTTATAGTTGCAGGTTTTACTAATTTAATTAGTAATTCTAATTTTTCTGGCCTTGCGCTTGTAATTTTACTTTTTGTTTCTACTATTATTTGTACTCTTTTTGTTCCTAGTTCGGTTACTAAGTGGTCAATTATGTCTACTTCGATTGTTCCAACATTTCTTAATGCTGGAATGACTGCTGAATTTACACAATTAGTATTTAGAATGGGTGAATGTGTATCTCTTGCTATTACACCATTGTTTGCTTATTTTATTATTTATCTTGCATATCTTGAAAGAGAAACTCAAAATAAAAATAAGTTTGGTATAGGTGATGCAATATCTTATATGATTCCTTATTCAGTTGTTACATTATTTGCATTACTAGGCCTTATTATTTTATGGTATTTAATTGGTATTCCATTAGGTATTAATGGATATGTATTTCTATAGGGGGAATTTTTATGTCATTAAAAGCTGGTATAGTTGGTCTTCCAAATGTAGGTAAATCAACTTTATTTAATGCAATAACTAAAAAAAATATCGTTTCGGCAAATTATCCTTTTGCAACTATAGAACCAAATGTTGGTGTTGTTATAGTTCCAGATCAAAGGATAGATTATTTAGTTAGTTTATATGAGCCAAAAAGTATAGTGCCAACAAGTTTTGAATTTATTGATATCGCTGGACTTGTTAAAGGTGCTTCTTCAGGAGAAGGTCTTGGCAATAAATTTTTGTCTAATATAAGAAACGTAGATGCTATTGTTCATGTTGTAAGATGTTTTGATAATCCAGAAATTATTCATGTTTCAGGAAAAACTGATCCAATTAACGATATTGAAGTAATTAATACAGAACTTATTTTATCTGATTTAGAAATCATTGATAACAGATTAGATAAAATTGAAAAAAAAGCATTCACTACTAAAGACAAAGAAGCTATTTTTGAAGTTGAAGTGTTAAAGAAAATTAAAAACGGACTTGAAAAAAATATTCCAGTAAGATTAATTCAGTTAGATGATGATGAATTAAATCTTATAAATGGTTTTAATTTAATTACTCAAAAAAAAGTTATTTATGCAGCTAATGTTGATGAAGATACTATCGCTGTTGGAGATAATAATTATACAAAATTAGTTAAAGACTTTGCCGAAAAAGAAGGATCGTCAGTTGTGGTTATGTGTGCTAAAATGGAAGAAGATTTATCAAGTTTTTCTGACAATGAAAGAAAAGAATATTTAAGTGAACTTGGCATTACTAATTGTGGACTTGATAAATTGATTTTTGCTACTTATAGTCTTTTAGGACTTGCAACATTTTTTACATGTGGAAAAGATGAAGTTAGAGCATGGACTTTTAAAAAGGGTATGCTTGCTCCAAAATGTGCTGGAATAATACATACAGACTTTGAAAAAGGTTTTATAAAAGCCGAAGTAATGAGTTATGAAGATTTAAAAGTATTTGGTAGTGAATTAAAAGTTCGTGAGGCTGGTAGACTCCGTCTTGAAGGTAAAGATTATGAAATGCAAGATGGTGACATTTGTTACTTTAGGTTTAATGTATAATGGATAATGTTTATGTTTTTAAACAGGATAGTTATGATAATTGTGATCAATGTATACAAAATTTAGTTAATTATTTTGATATTTTAAAAAATATAAAAAAAGGCACTAAAGTAGTAATAAAAGCTAATTTAGTTTCTGCTATGTTACCTGATAGAAATGCTACAACTAATTATAAACTTTTAGCATCACTTACAAAATACTTATTACATAAGGGTTGTAATGTTGTTATTGGAGATAGTCCAGGTGGTTTATACAATAAGAATCATTTGGATAAAATTTATACAACTACAAAAGTAAATTTAACTGGAGCACAATTAAATGATAACTTTGAGGTTAAAGTAGCCTCTTTTTCAAAAGCAAAAGTATTAAAAAATTTTGAATATACTGCTTATTTAGATGATGCGGATATAAAAATTAATTTTTGTAAATTAAAAACTCATGCAATGATGTTAATGAGCTCTGCTGTAAAAAATCTTTTTGGTTGTATACCTGGCTTTACTAAAACAGAATATCATTATCGGTATCCAAATCATAAAGACTTTGCAAATATGTTAATCGATATAAATGAATATTTTAAATTTGATATTAACATTGTAGATGCAATTTATGGTATGGAAGGAAATGGTCCAACTAATGGAAATTCAAAAAAAATTGGTCTTGTTTTAGCAAGTATTAATCCATATGCTTTAGACTACATATGTGCAAAAATAATTAATTTAAATCCTTTAGATGTATTAACAGTAAGGGAAAGTAAAAATAGAAATTTATTTAATATAAATAATATTAATGTAAATATTAATATAGATAATTTGGTTGTAAAAGATTTTAAAAATATTAGTCATATTAGTGACATTAAATTTTATAATAATTCCTTTGTTGGTAAAGTTGCGAAAAAGATATTTGACAGTAAACCATATTGTTATAAAAATAAATGTATTGGTTGTAAAAAATGTGCAAATATTTGTCCTAAAAAAGCAATTACTATGGTAAATAATAAACCTAAAATAAATCGAAATAAATGTATTAAATGTTATTGTTGTCAGGAATTTTGTCCTGTAAATGCTATGAGAGTAAAATCTTCATTTTTAAATAAAATTATTAATAGATAAGGTGGGTGCATATGAAAAAAATTGTAATTTTTGGAGGCGGAAGTGGTCTTTCTCAAATCTTAAAAGGTTTAAAGTTATTTCCTTTAGATATAACTGCTGTTGTTTCTGTTTCAGATAATGGTCGTAGTACAGGAAGACTTAGAAAGGAGATGAATATTCCAGCTGTTGGTGATATAACAAAAGTAATGCTTTCAATGGCTAATATTGATAATGATATGCAAGAATTATTAAATTATCGATTTACAAAATCAAAATCTCTTGGTAATCATTCAATTAAAAATTTACTTTTAACAGCTCTTTTAGATATTAAAGGTAATTTTGCTTTAAGTTTACCTATTCTTGAAAAAATGCTTGATATTACTAATGGTAAAATTTTACCACTTACGGAAGACAGTGTAAATTTAGTAGGTATAACTTCAAATGGAAAAAAAGTTATTGGTGAAGAACAAATAACTAAATGTAAAGATAAAATAATTAAAATTGATTATAATAAAGATATTACTGTTAATCCTGAAGTTTATAAAGCCATAAAAAGTGCAGATTTAATTATTTTTTCATCAGGAAGTCTATATACAAGTATTATTCCTCATTTAATCAACAAAGATTTAGTAAAATCAATTAATGAATCTCATGCAAAAAAATTATATATTTGTAATTTATTTACCCAACCAGGTGAAACAGATGGTTTTAAAGTGTCAGATCATCTTAAAATTATTGAAGAGTATTTAGGAAAAAATTCAATCGATATTGTTGTAGCAAATTCAAAACCTATGAGTACTACACTATCAAAAAAATATTCAACAGACGAACAAAAAGACCCTGTTATATTAGATATAGAATACTTTCAGAAGAATAATATACATGTTATTAGTGATATACTATATGTAGTAGAAGATGGATATTATCGCCATGATTCATTAAAAACAGCGTATTTAATTTTTTCTTATTTAATGGATAATAATATATGACATTTAATACAAGTTTAAAAGAAGAAATATCTAAAAATGAATACTCGCTATTAGAGGCAAGATGTGAATTAGAAGCGTTTATTAAATGTAATTCGAAAATAACTAATAAAACTATTACAATGACGGTTGAAAATGCTTCAGTTGCTAGGAAAATATATAAAGATATAAAAAAAGTATTTAATATAAGCTCTAATATTATAGTTCGTATTCAAAAAAGATTTCACGTAAAACAAATTTATATTTTAGAAATTAACAATAATATTACATATATAAAAGATGTATTAAATATCAATAATGATAATATTTTTTTAGCTAGTGACGAAGAAAAAATAGCTTTTCTAGAAGGTGCATTTTTAGCAATTGGTAATATTACCAATCCATCAACAAGTAGATATCATTTGGAATTTATATGTAAAACTGAAAAAATTGCAAACTTTTTAAATAATATCTTACTTAGTTTTGATATTAATTCAAAAATTATTACTCGTGGATATAAATATATTGTATATATAAAAAATGGTGATAATATTTCTGATATTTTAAAAATGTTTAAGGCAACAAATTCATTATTTTTTTTCGAAGATATTAGAATATATCGTGATCATAAAAATATGGTTAATCGCCTTAATAATTGCGAATTATCGAATCAAACAAAATCAACTCAAACGGGTCTTAGACAACTTTCTCAAATTAATTATATTTTGGATAATGATTTATTAAGTTTGTTAGATGATAATACTAAAATTATATTAGAAATACGTAAAAAATATCCAGAAATATCTTTAAATGAGATTGCTGCCATAGCATCAAATGAATATGGTTATAAAATTGGAAAATCAGGTGTAAATCATCATTTTATTAAAATTGCAAATTTAGTTAAAAGACATTCAAAAAATAATGAGGTAAATTAATGAGAAAAATAATTATTTTTAGTTATGATGGCTCTAAATTTTATGGACTTCAAAGGCAAAAAAATTTAAGAAGTGTTCAAAAAGAAATGGAAGATGCTTTATCAAAAATATATAATGAAGATATTGTAATTAAAGCATCAGGACGAACTGATACTGGTGTTCATGCATTCAATCAAGTTGCTCATTTTGACTCAAATAAGGAAATTAAAGATTTAAAAAATAAGTTAAATGAATATTTATTACCTGATATTGTTGTAAAAAAAGTAAAAAATGTAAGTAATGATTTTCATGCTAGAAAAAGTGTAATTAAAAAAGAATATATATATAAAATTAATTTTGGACCTTTTAAATCATCACTTAATGATTATTATTATCAACCAAGAAATAAACTAGATATTAATCTTATGAAAGATGCTTCAAAAGTATTTTTAGGTACACATGATTTTAGAAATTTTATATCTGGAGAAAACGATAAGACTGTAACGACAATATATTCAATAACATTTAATAAAAAAATGGATAGAAGATTAGAAATAAGTTTCATTGGAACCGGTTTTTATAGATATATGGTGCGTAATTTAGTTGGTGCCTTAATAGAAGTTGGAAAATATAAAATAAGTAAAGAAACATTAAAAAATATGCTTGATACTATTGAAAATAAAAAAAGTTTACCAACAGCACCACCAGAAGGATTATATCTTTCTAAAGTATGGTATAAATAATTAATGTAAAATTAGTGCTTTTTTAAAGGTTTTTATTGACTTTTTAGCACTTTTTTCATATAATCATAATCGGTACATTTGATTATGAAATTGTTTTAGTTTTGGGAAGATTAAAATGATTGATTAATGGAAGGAAATTTTATGAAATCATATTTACAAACAAAAGAAAATATTGAAAGAAATTGGTATGTAATTGATGCTGAAGGCAAAAGTTTAGGAAGAGTAGCAACTAAGGCTGCACACATACTTAGAGGTAAGCATAAACCTATTTACACACCATATGTTGATTGTGGCGATTATGTAATTATAATTAATGCTCAAAAAGTTAAATTAACTGGTAATAAGTTAGTTGACAAAAAATATTATAATCATTCTGGATATCCAGGTGGATTAAGAGAACGAAATGCAAAAGTAATGATAAATGATTATCCTGAAGAAATGATGGAAAGAGCTGTTAAAGGCATGCTTCCTCATAATAGATTGGGTCGTAAAATGGGCAAGAAATTATTTGTTTATAGAGACGAAAATTATAAACAAGTTGCTCAAAAACCAATCAAAATGGAAATATAATAGGAGGAAATTATGGCAAAAAAACAAACATGGTCTGCTACTGGTAAAAGAAAAAGTAGTATTGCAAAAGTTACTTTAACTGGTGGAACAGGAAATATTACAGTTAATGGTGTGGATGTAAATGATTATATGCCATATCCTACACTTGTTATGGATTTAACACAACCACTTGTACTTACAGATAATTTAAATCGTTTTGATATTGATATTAAAGTTAGTGGCGGTGGATTTTCTGGTCAAACTGGAGCAATTCGTTTAGGTATTACTAGAGCATTATTAAAATTTGATGAAAATACAGATCAAACTAGAGAAGATAGTTATAGACATATTTTAAAAAATGCTGGATTTATTACAAGAGATTCTCGTAAGAAAGAAAGAAAAAAATATGGTCTTAAAAAAGCTCGTAGAGCACCACAATTTAGTAAAAGATAATCAATATATTCTTTACCTCGATATTTTTCGAGGTTTTTTATTTTAAAATTTTGTATATTCAACTAATAGTTTATTGTTTTTTTAAAAAAATTATTGTATAGTTTTTTTAGAAGGTGTAAGGATGAAAAATAAAAAAAGAATATTTTTAATTGTTATTGCATTTGTAATTTTACTTGGAGTTATAGTTTATTTATTTATGATAAATAAACAAAACGATGAAACGGATACTATTACTGATAATGTTAAATTTTCTCAAGAATATGGTAGTGTAAGTGAAGACAATGTATTTTGTTATAAGTCTATTGAAGAAATAATTAATATTTTAGAACATGGTACTGGCGTTGTTTACTTAGGTTTTCCAGAATGCCCATGGTGTAAAGAATATGTTATATATTTAAATAATGTAGCAAAAGAAAGTGAATGTGAAAAGGTATATTATTTTAATATATTAAATGATCGTAAAGAAAACACTGATAATTATCAAAAAATTGTAAACATTTTAAAAGATTATTTACCTTATGATGATGAAGGAAACAAACGTATTTATGTTCCTGCTGTCATAGCTGTAAAAGATGGTAAAATAATTGCTTTTGATGATGAAACTGCAAAAGATACTAAAGGTTATGATACACCTCAAGAATACTGGGAAAATGAAGATTTGGATGGATTAAAGAAAAAACTTGCAGAAATGTTCGAAAAAACTTCAAATAGTAAATGTACTTCTGGGTGTAATATTTAGTTAAAAATATAATTAAAATAACATATAATTTAAATATGAAAAAGTATTTAAGGTTATCTATGTTATTTTTTTTAATTATTGTATTATTTTGTGTTTCTGTTAGTAGTAAAGATAATCTTTATTTATTGGGTAAATATATTGTAATTGATCCAGGACATGGATATTTAGATCCTGGTACTGTATATGAGAAAATTTATGAAAAAGATATTAATCTTAAAATTAGTCTATATTTAAAAGACATATTAGAAAAATATGGTGCAATAACTTTAATGACTCGAGAAGGTGACTATGATTTATCAACTCCAAATGCATTATATCGAAAAAAAAGTGATTTTGATAATCGAATTAATTTAATAAATAATAGTGGTGCTGATTTATATATATCAATTCATTTGAATTATTTAAATGATTCAAATTATTATGGCCCTCAAGTTTTTTATTTAAATAAAAATATTTTTTTAGCAAGTACAATGCAACAAGCACTAAATAAAGGGTTAAATGGTTCGCGAAAAATAAAAAAAATACCTAGTGATACTTATATGTATACAAAACTTAATATTCCGGGAATCTTGATTGAATGTGGATTTTTGTCTAATGAAAGTGAAAGAAATAAATTAATTACAGATAAATATCAACAAAAAATTGCATTAGAAATTGTCAATGGTATTGTAAAGTATTATAATTCATAAAAATAATAATTATTAATTTTTATATATTTGTGCTATAATATATTATATGCATTATAAAGGTGAGAATAGTGAATGGGAAAACATTTAAAAATATAGATGAGCAAATAGATATATTAAAAAGTAAAGGACTAATAATTAACGATATTGATTATGCAAAATCTATTTTACTTAGAGAAAATTATTTCTTTTTAACTGGTTATAGATTTTTATTTGTTAGATCTAACACTGATAAAAGATTTATCGATAATGCAACATTTGAAGAATTATATGCATCATTTATTTTTGATCGACAACTTAGAAATATATTATTTAAGAATATTTTAGTTTTTGAAAACAATTTAAAAAGTATATTATCATATGTTATGAGTAAAAATCATGGTTATAAAGAAAAAAATTATTTAAACAGAAATAATTTTGTACATGATAGTTCAAAAAATAAACAAATTAATGATCTTATTCATAAAATGAAAAGACAAATTAATATTAATGCAAAACAACATTCAGCAACGCGTCATTTTATATATAATTATGGCTATATACCACTTTGGGTTGTTGTTAAAGTTTTATCTTTTGGTTTAGTTGGTGAACTTTACACAATTCTTCAATATGAAGATAAAAAAGAAATAGCAAATATTTTTAAAATAGATATTGATAGTTTACAAAATTATTTACCAATTCTTGCAAATTATCGTAATTTATGTGCTCATGAAGATATATGTTATAATAATCGGACTCAAATTAGTATAGAAAATACAAAATATCATAATTTACTTAATATTCCAAAAATGGATGGAGAGTACATTTATGGTAAAAATGATTTATTTGCTCTAATTATAATTCTTAAAAGAATATTACAAAAAAATGATTTTAATTTATTAATAAAAGAAATTGAATATGAATTAGACATTTTGTCAGGAAAAATTAAATCAATTAATGTTGATAAAGTATTGGATGCAATGGGATTTCCTATTAACTATAAAGAAATTGAAAGGGTGGATTTAATATGATTAAAAAAGAAAGTAAAACAAAAAATATAATAATTATAATAGTAGCATTTTTCTTAGGTATACTTCTCATGTATGGTATTATTTATAAATATCCTGTACTTATTACAAATAATGTTACAAAACTAGAAAAAAATGTTACAGTAACCGATACTGGTATAGCCGATGCAGTAGAAAAAGTATATGATTCTGTAGTTGTTGTTGCTACTTATCAAAATGGTAATATGATAGCAAGCGGAACTGGATTTGTATATAAAATAGATAATAACGATGCATATATTTTAACTAATAATCATGTTATAGAGAGTGGAAATGAAGTAAATGTAACTTTTACTGATGGAAAAATTATTAAAACTGAAATTGTTGGTAGTGATGCACTTTCTGATATTGCAGTTTTAAAGATTAATAAAAAAGAAGTTATTAGTGTAGCCGAAATTGGTAGTAGTGAAAAAGTTAGAGTTGGAGACACATCATTTGCTGTTGGAGCTCCACTTGACAGTGTATACTCTTGGACAGTAACTCGTGGTATTATTTCAGGTAAAGACAGAATGGTTGAAGTAAGTTTGTCTAGTAGTGCTGGTGATTATGTTATGAAAGTATTGCAAACTGATGCAGCAATAAATTCAGGTAATAGTGGAGGACCTCTTTGTAATGCAAACGGAGAAGTTATTGGTATAACTTCATTAAAATTGGTTTCTGAATCTGTAGAAGGTATGGGATTTGCAATACCTATTGAGGTTGCTTTAAATTATGCTGAAAAAATTATAAGTGGTGAAAAAATAACTCAGCCATATTTAGGCATATCAATGGTAAATGTAGTAGATGCATATTATTATCCGCAATATTATAATATTATTAAAGAAAATAATATTTCAAATGGTGTTATAATTGTTGATATAGAAAAAAACTCTCCTGCCGATAAAGCTGGCTTACAAAGTAAAGATATTATTGTTAAAATTAATAATGATGAAGTAACAAGTGTTGCATATTTAAGATATTATTTGTATAATTATAATGTAGGTGATAAAATTGAAATCACTTACATTAGAGATAGCAAAACGCTTAAAACTACTGTTACTTTAGGATCTAATTCAAAAACTTATTAGAAACTAGTAATAGTTTCTTTTGCTTTTTATAGGGAGAAAAGTTAAATATGAATAATATAAAATTAAAAAGATTTACTGCCTATTTAATTGATTTAATAATAATATCATTACTAATAACACTACTTGGACAAATTAAATTTTTAAATCCTTTTGAGTCAAAATACGAGAATGTTGCTAAAGAATATGAAACCTACTATGAAGATAAATTCAGTGATTCTAAATCACTTAGTTTAACTGATTTAACTGAAAAAAAATATTTAAATTTAATTCACGATTTATCTTATTATTCAATGAGTTATACAATTATTGAAATCACTGTAATAATTTTATATTTTACATTATTTCCATTATTTTTTAACGGTCAAACAATTGGTAAAAAAATATGTAAGATAAAAATAGTAAATAATATTGAAAATAAGAAATTAAGTTTTATTAATTTACTTATTAGAACTATTTTATATCCTATATGGACAAGTATAATATTATATACGACACTATCAAATATTATATTATTATTATCTGTTATATTTTTTAAAGGAATAGTTTATTTTTATACAAATTTAATTATTTCTATTGTTTTTGCTATTTATTCTTATATTGATGTTATAATGTTGTTTGCAAAAGATAAATCATTACACGATTTAATTTCAAATACTAAAGTTATTGAATGTAAATAAGGAGTTTTATATGGGCGTAGTATATGATAAAGTTTTAGAATTTAAAAATAAATTTCCTGGTACTATTTCATGGAGAATTAAAAAACATGCAGATGTAGTAGAAAGCTATATTAATCCTGATGAAAAAATTTTATATGCTTTCTGTGGTCAAAAAAATGATTGTTGGTATGATGTTTTTACATCTTGCGTTGTAGTTTTAACTGATAAACGATTACTTATCGGTCAAAAAAGGGTCGTTTGGGGAAGCTTTTACAGCCAAATAACACCTGATTTATATAATGATATGAAAATATATAAAGGTTTATTTTTTGGTAAAATTACTATTGATTCAGTTAAAGAAGTTGTTACATTAAGTAATTTATCAAAATCATCACTTGATGAAATTGAAACAAATATTTCTGAATTTATGATGTATGCAAAACAAAAATATAATGAAAGACAAATATGAAAAAATTATACTTTCTAATATTTTTTTTATGTTCTACATTTTTAATTTTTACTTTTTTTTATTTTTTATCACATGATTATAATATAAACTATAAAATTAATGGTTATTCAATTAATCAGGAGTTTAATAAAAAAACTAAAATATATAATTTTAAAATAAAAAAAGATGATGAAGAATTTTTATATTCTGTTTCTGATAAATATTATAATAAAAGAAAACAAATAAAATATATACAACTTAATAATAATGTTTTAAGTGTAAAGTTAAATAATTTAGAAGATTTTTATATAATAAAAAATAATAATGAATACTATACATCATTTTATGATAAGCAAAAAAATGATGAAAAAAAATTTACATATAATAATATAGATGTATTTAATATAAATGCAAATTTTTATATATGGAATTATATAAAATTAATAAATATAAATAAAAATAATAATGAAACAATAAAATTATTTAATAAAGATGTTTATAATTTAAATTTAGTTTATCTATATAATGAATATCTACTGATTGCTGATTATGATAATAAATATTACTTTAATAAATTTTATTTAATAAATTCTTATAATAATAAGATTAAGGAAGTTAATTTAACTAAGAATATATATTTTGATAGCTATTTTTTAGGAAATTATAAAAAAAATATATATTTATATGATAAGCAAAATAGTATACTATATAAAATTAACCCTTTTAAAGAAACCATAGATAAGAATAAATTTGAATATTTAGATAATAATGTTTGGAAAAAAATTAGTGAAAATAAACTTAGTAAAGGTAATGTAAAATTTTTAAATACAAAATATTATTATTATGAAATTATTGATAACAAATTATATTATATTACGCCAATTAATAAAATAAATGTTGTAAATATGGATGTAAGTAGTATTGTATATTCAGATGAAAACGATTGTTATTTTATAGTAGATGATATATTATATTATGCTAATAAAACTGAACTTGTTAAAATAATGCAGTATAGCGAGTGGAAATATAATAGTAATAATATATTTATTTTTAATAACAATAATTAATATTATTCATATTTTAATATAGGGGTTGATAATATGTTTGAAAAATATCGTGTTAAATCAAACGAAACTATAGATGATATTGCAAGAATGTTTCATACTAATAAAGAATATATTGAAGATTTAAATAACTTATACTATAGCGAATCTTTACGTGAGGGAATGGATATAATTGTTCCCAAAAATAAAACAAAATATTTTGATACTTATACTATTAATAAAGGTGATACATTATATGGTATAAGTAAAAAATATAATATAAATCCAAACTTACTTGCTTCAATAAATGGTCTTAATTTAGATGATTATATATATCAAAATCAAGTTATTTTGTTGCCAGTATCAGGATATAGTTATTATGTAACAGCAGAAGGAGATACATTAGAAACGGTTAGTCAAATGTTTAAAAAAAATAAAGAAAATATTTTAAAAGAAAATGAAACAATTTATTTATTACCTGGTCAAATTTTAGTTTCTGAACGTAAATAAAAAAATTGGTCTATGCACCATTTTTTTTTTGTGATACAATTAGTATGGTGAAATAGAGTGATACTAAAAAAACCTTATGCATTTTTAATTAAAAAATTTAGAATTATTCATTTAATTCTAACGCTTTTAATTGGTTTTATAATTTATCGTAGTACACTTATTGTTAACTTCTTTATTCAATATATAAAAAATAATTATAAATCAAGTGTTCTACTTGGGTTGGGTAACATTTATACTCCTTCTTATCTTTTTTTAACGCTTATTATTATAATTTTAATATCATTTGCAATTTATTATTTATTAAAACATAAAAATAAACCTTTTAAATTATATTTATTTATAATTTTATACTATACTTTATTGTTTATTGGTTTAATATATATAAAATCAAAATTAGGTAGTTTGGCTGAAGAACTATTAAGTGCAAAATTATCAAGAAGTTTAAGAGATTTTTCAATAATATCTATTGTACCCCAAGTAATATTTTTTATATTATCTTTTATAAGGACGATTGGGTTTAATATAAAAAAATTTAATTTTCAAAGTGATTTAAAGGAAATGAGTTACGGCTTCGAAGATTCTGAAGAAGTTGAAGTTAATATTAATCTAAATAGTTATAAGTATAAAAGATCAATACGAAGATCGTTAAGAGAATTTATATATTATTTAAAAGAAAATAAATTATTTGTTTTGATAGTTCTTTCTATTGTAGCTATTATTTTAGTTATATTTATAATAAAAAATTGGCATATAAATTATAATAAAACATACTCAACTGGTAAGCAGTTTACATATAGTGATATTCAATTTACAATTGAAGATTCTATAATAACTAATCTTGATTATAATGGAAATATTTTGAATCCTAACTCATATTATGTTGTATTAAAAGTAAGTTTGAGTAATAATTCTGGTTATACCAAAGAAATAGATTTTAATTTATTTAAACTTACTTATTCTGATAAAATTATTGTACCAACCTTAAGTGACTCTTCATATTTTGTTGATTATGCTCCTGAAAATGTGGTTAGTTCATTTGCACATAGAACTGAGAAAACTTTTGCTTTAGTATATAAAATTGCAAAAAAAGATATTAATAAGAGTTTTAAATTAGATATTTATAATGGTAGTGTTTATAATAAAAATGAATATACTTCAAAACATATTTATGTAAAATTAAAACCTAAAAAAATAGGTGATGTTTCTTTAGTAGGAAATTATAAAATGGGAGAAAAAATTACTTTTACAAATACTTTTTTAGAAAATACATCTATAAAAGTAAATAATTATGAAATAAATAAATCATATTTTTACACTTTTGAAAAATGTTTTAAAGATAGCTGCAATGTATACGATGATGTTATTACAGTTCCATATACTCAGCAACGACATGATAATTATATTTTAACATTAAATACGGATTATGTTGTTGATGAAAATACTATATATGGTAAAGGAAACTTTTTACCAGGAACATTTGCCGATTATTTTATTAAAATTCAATATAAAAGTGGTAATACTATTTATACTGATGACTTTATAAATGTTACGCCTAGTTATATAACAAATTTTTTAGCATTTGAAGTTAATAATAATATTAACAATGCAAGTGTTATTCAAGCTATAATTACTATTAGGAATAAGATGTATATTATTAATTTAAAAAGTTAATTGACATAGCAAAAAAAATATAATACAATAATATTGCTTTATTAAGGAGCATATTATGTATTATGGAACCGTAGCCAAGTGGTAAGGCGTGGGTCTGCAACACCCTGAGCACCAGTTCGAATCTGGTCGGTTCCTCCATAAATAATTATCGGTATAGTTGCCGATTTTTTTATTTGCATTTCTTAATTAAATTTGTTAGAATATAATTACTAGTGGGGGATAGATTATGTATTATAGTTGGAGTTTACCTAATAAAGAAGAATTTAAAGATGTAATATTAAGATATTATTTATTTTATGAGGAAAATTTTGGAAAAACTATTTTAAGTAATGTTACAAAAAAATATATAAATAACAATTATTTAAATAATTCCATTTTATTTCTTGATGAAAATTATAAACGAGCATGTGAAATTGCATATTCAATAATATTTGATAATAATATTAAATTTTTAACAGTTCGCGATTCAAATAATAATACTATTGCTTGTTCTAGAGTTAAATTATCAATTGAAAATTATCCAAATAATGCAATTGTTGGTGAAATATTATTGTCTATATTTATTGATGATAACAATAAAGAAGATTATTATTTAAATATTATTAAATATTTAGAGAATTATATTAAAAATAATTGTGATCAATGCGAAATTCTTACTTTTGAAGTTCCTCAAACAGATTGGTTTTTCTTTAATGCTTGTGAGGAATTAGGATATACTTTATTAAGTGAACCTAATAAAGATTATTTAATAACGAATACTTATTTATTTGATAAAAATATTAGAGAAAAAGAAATAAAGAAAACTGTATAAAACCAGTTTTTTTATATTATAGTGGAGGTATATGGAAAAATATCAAATTATTGAACAAAGTATAATTAAAAAATTTCGTAAAGAAATATGGAGCAAATTTATAAAAGCTATTCAAGATTATAATTTAATAAATGAAAATGATAATGTAATGGTATGTATAAGTGGTGGCAAAGATTCGTTTTTACTTGCTAAGTGTATTCAAGAATTACAAAGACATGGCAAATTTTATTTTAATGCTCATTTTGTAGTTATGGATCCTGGTTATAGTGAAACCAATAGAAATCATATAATCAAAAATAGTGAAATCTTAAATATTCCAATTGAAATATTTAATAGTGATATTTTTAATGTGGTAACAAGTGTATCTTCCGAAAAACCATGCTATTTATGTGCAAGAATGCGTAGAGGTTACTTATATAGTAAAGCACAAGAATTAGGTTGTAATAAAATAGCTTTAGGACATCATTTTGATGATGTAATTGAAACAACATTATTATCAATGTTTTATGGTTCAGAAATTAAAACGATGATGCCTAAACTTCATTCTGACAATTTTAAAGGAATTGAATTAATTAGACCTTTGTATCTTGTTAAAGAAGCATCAATTATTTCTTGGAAAAATTTTAATGAACTTACATTTTTAAATTGTGCTTGTAAATTTACAGAAAAATGTGCTATTGAAGATGAAAATATAAGTAAAAGGAAAGAAATAAAAGAACTTATTAAAGAGTTGAAAAAAGTTAATAAAAATGTGGATTTAAACATATTTAAAGCATTAGATAACATTAATTTAAATTGTGTTTTAGGAACAAAAAAAGACGGTAAATATAAGAGTTTTTTAGAAGATTATGATAAAATTAATAGTGAGAATATTAAATAATTATATTGTTATTGGAGGATTATGAAAAATATATTTGTTACAGGGTGTTCAGGTTATATTGGTTCTCATACTTGTGTAGAACTATTAGAAAATGGTTATAATGTAATTGGTCTTGATAATTTTTCAAATAGTAAACCGGTTGTTTTAGATAAAATTTTTAAAATTACTGGTAAGAGAATAAAATTTTATGAAGGAAATATGCTTGATAAAGATATTTTAAATAAAATATTTTCTGAAAATACTATAGATGCAGTTATTGATTTTGCGGCATTTAAATCAGTAGGTGATAGTACAAAAAAGCCAATTGAGTATTATATTAATAATGTATCAAGTGTATTAACGTTACTTGATGTGATGAAAGAATATAATGTTAAAAATTTAATCTTTAGTAGTAGTGCAACTGTATATGGTGAAAGTAAAATAATGCCTATAACTGAAGAATGTAAAATTGGCAATACTACAAATCCATATGGAACAAGTAAACTTTATGTTGAAGGTATTTTGCAAGATTTATATACTTCAGATAATTCTTGGAATATATGTATATTTAGGTATTTTAATCCTGTGGGAGCTCATAAAAGTAGTTTGATTGGTGAAGATCCAACAGGTATACCTGCGAATTTAATGCCTTTTATTTCAAAAGTTGCGATAGGTGAAAATGATTGCTTAAATGTTTTTGGTAATGATTATGATACTGAAGATGGTACAGGTGTAAGAGATTATATTCATATTATGGATTTAGCTAAAGCACATATAAATGGTTTAAAAAAATTAGAAAATGATAAAAACGGAATGCATATTTATAATTTAGGTACAGGCAAAGGAGTAAGCGTTCTTGAAATGATTAATACATTTGAAAAAGTAAATAATGTAAAAATAAATTATAAAATTACTGAAAGAAGACCTGGAGATATAGCAGTTTGTTATGCTGATACAACAAAAGCTTTCAAAGAATTAAATTGGAAAGCTATCTATAATTTAGAGGATATGTGCCGTGATGCTTATAATTATGTAACATTAAATAAATAAAATAGGTTAATTATATGAACTTGTCAATAGAAAGTAGACAGTAAAAAGATATTTATTTAAACCCTAGTTGAGTTCTGTACTCAATTGGGGTTTTATAATTTAAAGCAAATGATGGTCTATAATAATTATTGTCATATACAATATCATCTATAAAC
>JAQXPH010000023.1 GCA_029100545.1 bacterium
AAATTGATTCAATAAGTAATAAATCTTTAGAGTTAAAATCCAATTCAACTGATATAAAAAATGAAATAAATAACTTAAAAAAAGTTCCTTTAAGAGATGATTTGTTTATCATTTCTAAAGAACAAAAAGATGAATTAGAAAGTTATATTGATAAAGTTGATAAAACAACTGATGAATATAGAGCTGTTAAAGAATTGTCTGCAAACTTAAATATTATTACCAAACAAGCTAAACAAGATGTTAAAAGAATTAAGACTTTAAGAGAAAGTAATGATGCATTAAATTTAAGAGTTAAAAATTTAAGTGAAAAAGTAGAAACTCAAGAAGAACAAATTAAAAATTTAAAAAGCGAAAATTTAAATTTAAAATATCAATTACAAAATTTAAAAGATTTCTTTGATAGATTAATTAAATTATTTAAAAGAATGATAAAACATGAAGATAAGGAAGAAGTATACTTAGAAGTGTTGGAAGATATCCATGACAATGGAATTATCAACAATAAAACTTTTGATAATATTCTAGGTTATAACGAACCGACAAAAGAAAATAGGAGTAAAGAAAAAGATGATTTTGAGTTATAAATATAACTTTTAAATCATCTTTTTTAGATATGATAAAATACTAGTTTTGCATCTATTAAATTTGCTGGATTATCTGGATTTTTAATTTTAATATCTTCCGTTGTTAAGAAAGGATTATTTTCAATTAAATCTCTATCTTCTTTATCAAAAGAATTATATTTTTCCTTTTTCATAATTAAAAAAACATTCATTTCATTATTTTCATTATAATATTTGTCCAGTACATAATTAAAAACCTTTCTTGGATTTTCAATATGCCACATTCCTCTAATTCTCAAATCAGTTATTCCAAGTGGATCAACTTTTTTAAGTTTTCCTATTTCATTTGTATGGATAAATTCAATTCCATTTATTTCCTCAACACCAGTTTTAATTTTACTTTTTATTCTCGAATATATTTCATCAGTTGCTGAATAACAATCACCATAAACTATAGTTAAACATTTTAATTTGTTTTTATTAACATTACCGACAAAGTATATTAAATCTTTTTCAGTCCATCCTCCAATATCATCTTCACAATGTTTACATGCGTTGGTAATCATTGTTGAATCATTATGTATTTTTTGTTTTGGATGCGAACTATTTAGTGCAAGTGAACTGAATCCTTCAATTTTCTTAACTTCAATTGCATCTCCACCTCGTATGATAATATCAGGTGGATTACTTGCATTTCCTAAATATGAAAATGTTTCACTATACTTTTCTAATGCTTCTTCATCGCTAAAACTAAACGAATTACAAAAAATATCCTTAACAAATACCTCTAGGGCATCTCCCATATTATTTGCTCTATTATTCCCAACATAAAATCTTAACAATTCATTAGAACCATAGACTGTTATGTTATTCATTGCTTTTAAGATATTACTCTTCATTAACTAAACCCTCCAAACTATTTTTTATTTCTCTGGCAACAGCTTTTGCAAGATTTACTGGCACGGCATTACCAATCATTTTATATGCAGTAGCTACATCATTATAGTAAAATATGAAGTCATCTGGAAATGTTTGAATTCTTGCACATTCTCTAACAGATAATCTTCTATATAAATCTTCTTTTCCCGGTTCAAATATTCTTTTGTTTTTTTCAACTTGAATCATTTTTGGTGCTTGTGGATGTAAAGGTGCATGCCTTCCTCCTGCTTGAATAGTAAATGATGGTTCATCCCAACTTCTAACTCTATTTCTTGACATATATATAGTTGAAAATGAACCAGTCATATATTCATGATTTGGAAACTTACATTTGTCACCATTTGTTTTGTTTTTATCCAAAGTTGGAATCGCATTATCTTTCAAATCATATATAGTATCTTTTAATGTAGGTTTATGACTTAATGGTTCTGGAAATTTAAAATTAACTTTTAAGTCTTTTCTAAATCCGACATAAAAAACCCTTAATCTATCTTGTGGAACATCATAGTCATTTGCATTTAATAATTGAATATGCATTTCATATCCAGCTTCTTCAAATAATTTTATGAAATTATCTACAGCTTCTTGATGTCTTTTAGATAGCATTCCAGATACGTTTTCAGCTACAAAGAATTTTGGCTTTTTATCTTTTAATATTCTTATAAAATCATAAAATAGTTGTCCTCTTGAATCGTTTATTCCTTTTAAAGAACCAGCTTCACTCCAACTTTGGCAAGGAGGACCACCAATTATACCATCACAATCTGGTAATTCACTTGAATCTATTTTTCTAATATCCCTATGATCTAAAGGTGTAGTATGATTTTTTTCATAAGTCTCCCAAATTGATTTATCATATTCATTTGCATATACTATTTCAAATCCTGCTTTTTCAAATCCTAAATCCAAGCCACCAGCACCTGCAAATAAACTTAATATTTTAAACTTTTTCTTCTTTGGCATTTTTTTCCTCCTTATAATTTTTCTTCATATTTATTATACCATAGATTTTCAATAATTAATGAGATAGATAGATTTTGTTTTTAAATTATGATAAAATAAAAAGCAAAAACTTGGAAAGAAGGTATATAATGAAAAATAATTCTGTAGATAAGTGTTTTAATTTATACTATTTAAATTTAAATAAAGTTTATGAGTTATCTATGATGATTAATAATGCTATAATGACAAATATTCAACAAGAAAGAAACACTAGTTCAAAATTTTCAAAGAATAGAAATATATCAATTGGTGGAACACTTCAAACAGATTCAGACTATTTAGCTAGTATAAAGTCTGTAATTGAGTCAAATAGATCTTCTGAATATTCGTCATCATCAAAAATTATTGAAAACTTAGATATTAAAACTACTAAATCAGTATTGTTAAACAAAATCAAAGAAAAATGTATAACTGCTAAAAATATAAGTGACTACAAAGAAGGAGATTTAGTACAAATAGATGATGTACAATTATCAATTCTTGATAGAGAGACCTTACAACAAATGCTACTCTTAAAAAGAGATGCCTTAAAGGGAATGAAAGTGGATGGTATAGATATAAATAATATCGTTAGCTCCATGATAAAAGATTATTCATATATTTTATTAGGTAATATAGAAAATGATAAAGAAAATAAGTTTATCATAAAAATACCTTTTGAAATCGAAAATGAATTTGAAAATAATTATAATGTTGATGATGTTTTACTAGGAAAAGTTAGTCTTATTGGAATTTATAAAAATAAAAATAAAATTTTAGATATAACTAATAATACGCTTAATTATTTTATGACAAATAATAATGAAACGATTGATAATATAGGTTCTAAATTTATACAAAGTAATGAAAAATCCAAGCAAGAAACAAAAAGAAATAAAATAAACGAAGAATATCATTACATAGATATTATTGCAATAATTCAGGAAGTAAAATTCAAAGAGGAACCAATAAAAGAAAAGCTTCCATGGTATAAAAGATTTTTCAATTTTTTGAGAGGAAAGAAAAATGATGAGAAATAAATTATACTTTTATAGAAATAGAGCTGAATTTGAACAATATTATAGTGATAATGACGGAAATATAAGTGGATTTGAAATATTAGATTCTAAAGGTGTTTTAGATGATGTACAAGATACCATTATTGATATAACAGATTTGATTTTATATGTACGCCAAGAACCATTACATAGATATTCTGTACGATTGAGTTTAAATAAACTAGATACAAGTAATAAACTTATCATTAACTACCAATATGTTGAAGAAGCACTAAACATTTTCCCTTTAATATTTGATGAAGCTCTACCTTTATATGACAAAGAGAAAGAAATAAAAATACTAGAGAAAAATATTAGGCATAAAATATATTACTATAATGATTATCAATTTTCAGAAATTGAAAATGAGTGCAATAAAAACAAAATTATACTAACTAATTTTGCCAATTTACCTTCTGTAAAAGATTATGAAAATGAAATGATTATAGATATTACTAGTTCATTGCAAAGTATGAAGGGTGCAGAACATATTATATATTTATTAGAACAATTATTTTCAACTATGAGTGACAAAACAAAAATAATTGTTGATGTAGACAAATTAGATGATGTAAAAAAGTATTTAAAATTAACCTTCTCAGAATATTTAGATATCTCAAAATTACTAACAAACGTTTCCAAATCAAAATTACCATCTGAGGAACCAAATAAGTTAAGAAGAATAATTGACTTAGGTGAAGAAGAATTATCTGATTTATTATCATCTATTGATGAAAAATTGATAGGACATTCAAAATTTAAAAAATGTTTAAAAAGTGATTTAAAAAAATTTTTGACATTGAATAAATTAAATAAAAGAAAAATATTTTCTCTATTTCTTCTTGGAAAACCTGGATTAGGAAAAACAGAAATAGGTAGAATTCTTAGTAAAACAATAAATTCAGAATCTAAAATAATAAAAATTAATTTTGGAAATTATTCTAGTCAAGATGCATTAAATAGTTTAATCGGAAGTCCTGCAGGTTATATTGGATGTGATGGTGGAGAATTAAGTAAAAAGATTAGTAAAAATCCTGTTGGAGTTATTATTTGCGATGAATTTGAAAAAGCTGATTCAGAAATTAAAAACTTCTTTTTGGAATTGTTAGAAGATGGCAAGTTTACCGATTCAATGGGACGAGAATATGATTTGGATGGGTATATTATTGTATTTACATCAAATATTAAGGATGAAAAAGAATTTAATAGCAAAATGTCTCCTGAATTTAAATCTAGAATTAATTTAATTTGTGAATTTACTCCATTAGATGATAACGATAAATTAAAATATATAAATTATCAAATTCAAGAGTTTAAAGAAAATATCAATACAAATTCAATAAAGCATAAAAAAATACCTGATGAAATATATATTGAATATAAAGATACAGATGATTTAAGAGAACTTAGGGATAGAGTTTACAATAAAATGATGGAATATATTGAATAATTATTTAAAAAAAGAATATGTTATGATATAATCGACATAGATGGATGATTTATATATCATCCTCATGTGAGAAAAAGTTGTGTAATCACTCAACTACGGCTCCATAAGGTAAAATCGTCGCACCAATGTGACGTTAATGATTAAATCAATCTGAAAAGATTGATTTTTTTATGCGTTATTGCAAAGAAATAACGATTATGAAAAATAATAAAGAAAAAATTATACGAGTTTATGATGCAAATGTTAAAAAATTGTTCATGGTGTAATACTTGAATCATTTGAAAAATTCCTAAAATTAAAACTACAAAATAATTCTTTTTCAGCTAGTAATATTAAAATAAGCAAGTAGAATATACTAAATATGGTGATTATTTATTACCTAATTTAACAATTAGAAAACAAAGAAAAGATAATATTGGAAAGTATGGATTAATTATTTTAAACCATCTTAAAACTATTAAACAGACATTATATCAGTCTTTATTAATGCAAGATAAATTAACTGATTATCTCATTGATATAGAAAAAGATATTCAAAATAAAGTTAATAATTTAATTAAAAGACTTGCTAAAAAAAAAATATTAATGAAGAATTAAAAGAAAAAGACCAACTTCAATGGGTTGGACTTATGAATAATTTAAAAAATACTGCTGAAGAAATAGTGTTAAAAGAATATATTAATTAATGTTAATTTGAGAGATTTTAAAAGCAATGCTTTAACTGAACTGCACCCCTTAGAGTAGACACAAATAAAAAAGCAGTTTAAAGAAAGTGATATAATACACTTCCGAAAGGAGGTGTATTTTTTATGGCTTCAAAAGGACAAAAATTTGCTTCATATTCATTAGAGTTTAAAAATGAAGTACTTGAAGCATACAAATCAGGCAAATATGGTGGTAGAGATCAAGTTGCAAAACATTACAATATTAGTTCAGCAACAATTTGGAATTGGATTTCAAAAGATAGAAAACAAGGTACTCTAGAAAATGATATTTATCGTAAGAGAGGTAGAACTAAAGAATCAAATTTAACTAAAGAAGATTGGAAAGAAAGATATGAAATATTAAAAAAATACCAGGCCTTCCTCAAGGCACAACGAGAGAGAAAGTGACATTTATAAATTTATACAGAAATAATTATAAACTTACTAACAT
>JAQXPH010000024.1 GCA_029100545.1 bacterium
TCCGACATATCCGGCATCAAAGTGCCGTAGGTTTCGTCGAGAATAAGCCGGGGAGTACCGCCCGTCGGGGTGGTGACAATGTAGGTTTTGAGAGCGGCGGCTTCTAAAACGGTGGTGGCAAAGCCCTCGGAAAAAGTCGGCAAGCAGAAAATATCCGCAAGTTTAATAAGAGCCAAGTTTTCATCGTACGGAAGACGGGAAGTGAAAATAACGTTCTTACAATTTCTGTTTTTTGCCTCATTCCACAGAGGCCCGTCGCCTGCCATAATTAAAACAACATTGTCATATAGACAGTTTATTCTCTCAAATGCCGACAACAGCTGCATTACGCCTTTTTCAGCTATAAATCTGGCGGAAAAAACTATTTTTGTCTTATTGTCTGCATCGGTCGGCAGTTTGCCGACTAATGAAATTATACCCTTTTCAGCGTTGGCGTTTAGCACATCGGGGGAAACGCTGTTGTAAAGAGTATTGTCTGTTTTGACTCCGAAATGCCCAAGCCACTTACAGCAGGATTCGGACACTCCGTAAAAATCCGGACATTTTGAGTAGATGTATTTACAGGCGATATGTTCATAAACTCCGCCGGCAAATCCGGTTAACCCGCCTCGCATAAGGTGGGCTGTACCGTGTTCAATAACAATCGCCGGTACATTGTACTTCTTGCAAAGCCATGCGGCAAAGAGCGACAGAATGTAAAATCTGGTCTGTATAACGCAGAAATCCGGCTTGTTCCGGGCAAAGTCTTTTATAAATTTATTTAATTCTTTGCTCGGCTTAACCGCCGGGAATCTGCCGGACATAAACGGCACCGACGGCAGACGGCGAATATTTATCCCGTCACAGTCGGTTTCACGACAGGGCAGACCGGCGAGAGACGATGTCGCCACCGTCACATTGTGCCCCTTTTTTATGAGCTCTTTTGCAAGAGAATTAGTGTATCGCTCAACACCGCCAACGGTAGGCAAATATTGGGCCCGAAAAAAGCAGAAATTCATATAATATTTATCGCAAATTGTAACAGATTTTCACATTAAATGATACAATAATTATCGGGAAATATCAACAGTTTAATACCATGGTTTTCCACATAGCGATATTACAGTATCGTGTACCGAATAAGCTTTATATACTTGAAACAACACTGTCAATATGATAGAATGATTTAATAGATATAAATATATTACAGTGCACTTTATTTTTTTATACAATTATGATTAGAGTTTTACATTGCGTTGCCGGTCTCGGCAGAGGCGGATATGAAACATTCATTATGAATGTTTACAGGAATATCGACCGCACAAAAGTACAGTTTGATTTTCTTTACAGTTTTGACGGCGTATATAAAGACGAAATTTTGGCTTTGGGCGGCAAAATATATAAAATCCCATTTATAACCGAAAAAGGTCCGTTTGTGTACAGAAAATGTGTGACTCAATTTTTCAAAACTCACCCGGAGTATAAGATTGTCCACTCTCATATGGATAAGTTCAGCGGCGAGATAATGGAATGTGCGAAAAAACGGGGTATACCTGTAAGGATTGCGCACAGTCACAGCATAAAAAACGAAGGCGGCTTGTCTTTTCAAATAGTAAAGAATTATTACGGTCATAAAATTATGCCGAATTGCACAGATAAATTTACCTGTTCCGAAGAGGCGGGCAGATGGCTGTTTTCATGCGATAAAAATGAGTTTACCGTTGTAAAAAACGGTATAGATACCGAAAAATTCGCAAAATGCGACAACAGGGATAAGAATCGGTTTACCGTTGTAAATGTCGCCAGATTTACAGAGCAAAAAAACCACACTTTTTTAATTGATGCGTTTTGCGAGCTGAAAAAACTTGACGGGTCGGCCCGTTTGATTCTCGCCGGGGAAGGCGCTTTACAGGAAAAAATAAAAGAAAAGACAAAACGGCTCGGCCTGACGGATTCTGTCACATTTTTAGGCGATTGCAATGATGTGCCGCGGCTGTTATCAAAAGCCGACGCATTTTGTATGCCGAGTTTGTTCGAGGGGTTGGGTATTGTTTTGATAGAAGCTCAATCCTGCGGCGTGCCGTGCGTTGCATCCGATACCGTACCGAGAGAGGCGGATATAACGGGGGAAGTCACTTTTCTTTCTCTTGCGGATTCTCCGAAAAAATGGGCGGAGGAATTGCTGAAATACAAGGGCAGAGAAAAAACCGACAACCGCCAAAAGATTGCCGATGCAGGGTACGATATTCATACCACAGCCGATTTTTTACAGAATTTTTATTTGGAAAGGTCTTAAAATATGCCTTATGTAACTGTTTTTACACCTACATACAACCGTGGATATATTTTGCCGAAGTTATATGATTCTTTGCGCAGTCAGACATCGACAGATTTTGAGTGGCAGGGATATTCTCTCTATGTAAAAGAACTGATGAACAGCAAGGTGTCCTTTAGAGAAAAATTTGTGCCTATGTGCGGCTATGCCGTACATTTTATAATGAGGATATTTATAAAATAATGACTTTATCAATTATTGTACCGGTGTACAACACCGAAAAATATCTCGACGAATGTGTTAGGTCGATATTAAATC
>JAQXPH010000025.1 GCA_029100545.1 bacterium
GTTTATAGATGATATTGTATATGACAATAATTATTATAGACCATCATTTGCTTTAAATTATAAAACCCCAATTGAGTACAGAACTCAACTAGGGTTTAAATAAATATCTTTTTACTGTCTACTTTCTATTGACAAGTTCAAGTTAGCTCTCTAATCCACTTTTTTAGCTGCCATTTAAGGCTGGCTTCACCTGCTTTTTTTGCTAATAATAGCATTATTATTATATGCATGAATACAAATTGCATAACACAATTTAATCATGCATAGTTAATATATCATAAATATTTTAAAGTGCCTATATTTTTCTTTCAATATTAATACCAACATTTGCATCATTTAATTTCATATCTTTTGAAATATTTTCATCGAAATTTATTTCTAATGCTAATGTTTCATTTTTTACATAGTCAATATTATCTTTAATAGAACTAGAAAATTCTTCATCAGCATTCATATTAATAATAATTCTATCGGCTATATCAAAATCTTTTTCTTTACGCATAGCTTGAACTTTTGATACAAATTCTCTAGCATTACCTTCTTTTTTTAGTTCATCAGTAATAACTGCATTTAAAATAACAAAATTACCATTTTCCATGCCAATATCAAAGCCTTCTTTAGCACTATAACGAATATCTACAAGTTCTGGTGTTATATTATAATTTTCATTATTTATATTAAGTTCAATACTTTTTCCTTGTTGAAGTTCATTAATTTCTTTTGAAGATAAATTTAATAATGCTTCTTGATATAATTTCATATTTTTACCAATTACTTTTCCTGCTTCTTTAAAATTTGGTAAAACTTTAAAATTCATATATGTATTAATATCATTAACAAATACTACATTTTTTACATTTAATTCTTCTTTAATTAAATTTACTAAATCACTAAGTATATTTTCATTTTTACCATCTATTAATACTTCAGATAAAGGTTGACGTACTTTTATTTTATTTTCTTCACGTACAAATCTTCCGATACTTATTAACTGTCTTACTAAATCCATTTTTTCCTCTAAAACAGGATTAATTAGCTTTTCATCACATTTTGGATAAGTACTTAAATGAACTGATTTTTCATTTGTTAATTTTTGATATATTTCTTCAGATATAAATGGAGCTAAAGGTGCAATTAATTTAGAAAGACTTACAAGAACTTCATAAGTTGTTTTATAAACAGCTTTTTTCGAAGTACTAAATTCACTTCCCCAGAATCTTTTTCGACATCTTCTTATATACCAATTTGATAAATCATCAGAAACAAATGAAGTAATAAATTTAACTACTTTATTTAAATCATATTCTTCAAAAGAAGAGTTTACATTTTTAACTAAATTATTATATTTTGAGAGTAACCATTTATCAATTTCTTCAAGTTCATTAAAACTAACATCGCATTTTCCAATATCTATATTATCAACATTAGCATATAGACAAAAGAATGAATATGTATTTTTTAATGGATTAATAAATTTAGAATATACTTCTTTTACTCCTTCTTCATCAAATTTAAGTGGTGTCCAAACTGGTGATGCATAAAGCATGTACCATCTTATTGCATCAGCACCATATTCTTGCATTATATTAATTGGGTCAATAATATTACCAGTTGATTTACTCATTTTTTTACCTTTAGCATCAAGCATCATATCATTTACAACTACATTTTTAAAGCTTGATTTACCAGATATAATTGTAGAAATAACTAATAATACATAGAACCATCCTCTTGTTTGGTCTATACCTTCCGCTATAAAATCAGCAGGAAATTGACTTTCAAAAAGTTCTTTGTTTTCAAATGGATAATGATATTGAGCATAAGGCATAGCTCCTGAATCAAACCAAACATCCATAACATCTTTAACTCTTGTCATAGTCTTACCACATTTTGGACAAGTTAAATGGATATTATCAACATAAGGTCTATGAAGTTCCAAATTTTTGACATCAATATCTTTTTCAACTTTTCTATCATTAAGTTCTTCAACTGAACCAATTACATCAAAATGATTACAACTATCACAAACCCAAATAGGAAGTGGACAACCCCAATATCTATTTCTTGAAATTCCCCAATCTATCATATTTTCAAGCCAATTATTAAATCTTTTTGTTCCAACATAATCTGGATACCAATTTATGCTTTCATTAGCTTTAATAATTTTATCTTTATATGCAGTTGTTTTTACATACCATGCAGGTTTTGCATAATAAATAAGTGGGCTTTTACATCTCCAACAATGTGGATAATCATGAGTTAATTTGATCTTTTTAAATAATTTATCATTTTCTTTTAAATATTTAATTATTTCAATTTCAAGATCACTATCAGTTACTAGTCTTCCTTTCCAAGGACCAATTTTATAGCATCCATCTTTGCCAACACTTTGAGAAAAAGATATACCATTTTCATTACATACTCTATTATCATCAGCACCATAAGCTGGAGCAATATGAACAAGTCCTGTTCCATCTTCTGCGGTAACATAACTATCACAAACTACTTCAAAAGCTTTACCAGAAACTTCTGCAAAAGGCATTAGTTGTTCATATTTTGTACCTTTTAAATCTATACCTTTAAAAGTTTTAAGGACTTTATATTCATCGCCAAGAACTTTTTGAGCAAGAGTAGAACAAACAATAAATTTATATCCCATAGACTCTACTAAAATATAATCATAATCTGGATTTACACAAACTGCAACATTATCAATAAGTGTCCACGGAGTTGTAGTCCATACAAGCATATATTCATCTTTACCAACAATTTTAAATGGCACGATTACTGTATTTACTGTATCAGATTGATAGCCTTGCGAAACTTCATGACTTGCAAGTTCTGTTCCACATCTTGGGCAATATGGTAAAACTTTAGAACCATAATAAACTAAACCCTTTTCATGCATTTGTTTTAAAATCCACCATTCACTTTCAATATAATTATTTTCACAAGTAACATATGGATTTTTAGTATCAATAAATTGGCCCATCATTTTTGTAACTTTATCTACTTCATTAATATTAGTTTTTGTTTCTACATTACATTCTTTACAAAAATTTTCTACACCAAATTTTTCAATATCTGCTTTACCAGAAAATCCTAATTTCTTTTCAACATTTACTTCAATAGGTAGACCATGTGTATCTAAACCAATTTTACGTAAAACTTTATATCCATTCATAACTTTATATTTACAAAATGAATCTTTAATAGTTTTAGCAAATACATGATGAATTCCAGGTTTTGCATTAGCATATATTGGTCCATCATAAAATACCCAAGTTTTATCTCCTTTAGTACTTTCCTTTAAAATGTTTTCTTTTTCCCACTTTTCTAAAATATCATTTTCAACTTTAGAAACTTCTCTAGTATCTAGTTTTTTAAATTTTTCCATTTTTACCTCCAATAAAAAAAGGTAGTAACCAAAGGGTGCATTAGCACGGTACCACCTTTATATTTAACTTTTTATGTTAACGCCATTATACGTCCTATTCTATTTACTTAAATAGGAAACTAGCAAGTGATCTAAATTATTATCAATTATTAATTTTCACCAACCATTAACTCTCTAAAAATTAAATAATAATTCCGTCTTGTTCATAATCTTTTAAAACTATAAATAAATTATATGATTTTTATTTTTAATTGTCAAATAATTATTTTCAATTCCAATTTTTTTATTATTCATACTTTCTTCTTATGAAATATAATACAAAATAATGCTAAAATTGTAAAAAAACATAATGTTCCAATTAATGGTGTTATATAACTTTTATCACTTATATCTTTTATTTCTTTAGCACTATTTACATCTTTAAAAACTGGTGTTTCACTTGTATATTCTTTATTAACAACTAATGTATAAGTTGTAACTTTGTCATCATAAACCTCAATTAAAACATGATTTTCTCCAGGTGTTAAATTATTATTTCCATAAACAGTTACTGTGCAATTATCACAAGTATCATAGTTAAATACAAGTGTTAATATATCTTTATTTACATTTACTACATAATTAAATACTTCACTACTAAAGTCTGGTGAAATTTCACCATTTAATACTTCAAGATTATAAAGCATTTTTCTTTTCTCCTTTAAATTAGTTTTATTAATATTTCATTTTGTACATAAATATATTTTTCATTTATAAATATAAAATCATTTTCATAAATAAGTTCATTTAACTTAATTAATTTTTTTACTTTTTCATTTTCTAATATATTAGTATGATATTTTTCATTAAAATTATTTACATTTATTCCATTTATTTTTCTAAGTCCTAATATAAGACCATATTTAAAATTATCTTCATTAGTAATTATTTCTTTATTTAATAAATATATTCCTTTTAAATAATCATTTAAATTTCTTGTATTATTATATCTAATATTAGATATATATCCACTTGCCCCTAATCCGAAACCATAATAATATTCATTATTCCAATATACTAAATTATGCTCTGATTCATATCCTTTTTTTGCAAAATTACTTATTTCATAATGATTAAAACCTTTTTCCTTTAAAAATTTACAAATTATTTTATACATTTTATAATCTAATTTTTCTTTAATTGGTTTTATATTATTAATATAAAGTACAGTATTTTCTTCTATCATAAGACTATAAGTACTAATATGAGTTATATCTAAAGATGTTAAAAGATTTAAATCATTTAAAAGTATTTTTTCATTTTCATTAGGAACTGCATATATTAAATCAACATTGATATTATTAAAGCCAAACTTTTTACATAAATTTATTTTATTTTTTACATCTTCATAATCACAAGTTCTATTTAATAATATTAAATTATCTTTATTAAATGATTCAATTCCAATACTTAATCTATTTACTTTACCTTTTTTTAAAATATTTAACAAATTAGAATTTATATCATTAATATTACATTCAAAAGTAAATTCATAATTTTTTATAAAATTAAATTTATTAATAATAGTAAATAATTTTTCTAAACATTTTTCACTTAATGAAGATGGAGTTCCTCCTCCAATATATAACGTTTTTACTTTAGAACTAATATTATAACTTTTAATTTCTTTTTCTAAAGAATCTAAATATAAATCAACCCATTTTTCATTATATAAAAGTTTACAAAAATCGCAATATGAACAAATTGATTTACAAAAAGGAATATGGATATAAATACTTACATCATTCATCTTTTTTTACAACCTGAAAATCTACCATCTTCACCTTTAAGTGCTATATTATTCATGGCAAAATTTTTACCACCTTTAATTTTAGCATTATAAAGGTTTTGTTTTCTTTTTTGCGCTATTACATTATAAGTTTCATAGCCAAGGACTTCCATAGCAAGAGGACAAGTTAAATATCTTCCTACACTTGTTGAACTAATGCCGGTAATATTAGATAGTTCTATATCAGAATAATTACTTTTCAAAAATAATTTACTTAAAAAAAGAATTTTTATTTTCATTTCTTCTTCTTGTTTTTTACTTCTCATTTTTACTCCTCATCACTTAGAATACTTAGAAAGGCTTCTTTTGGTACTTCAACAGAACCTATCATTTTCATTCTTTTCTTTCCTTCTTTTTGTTTTTCAAGTAATTTTCTTTTTCTTGAAACATCGCCACCATAACATTTAGCTAATACATTTTTTTTCATGGCGCTAACATTTTCTCTTGCAATTATCTTTGACCCAATACTTGCTTGAATTGGAACTTCAAACATTTGTCTTGGAATTGTTTTTCGTAATTTATTTACAATATCTTTACCCTTTTGATAAGCAAAATCTTCGTGAACTATAACAGATAATGCATCAACAATTTGGCCATTTAATAAAATATCCATTTTAACAAGTTTACTTACTCTATAATCACTTATTTCATAATCAAAAGAAGCATAACCTTTTGTACTACTTTTAAGTTTATCATAAAAATCATAAATTATTTCACCAAGTGGGATATAATAATGAATATTTACTCTAGTTTCATCTATATATTCCGTTGTATCATATATACCTCTTTTATTTTGACAAAGTGTCATTATTGGTCCAATAAATTCAGTTGGGGCAATTATATTTGTATAAATATATGGCTCTTTAATATATGATATTTTTACTTTTTCAGGCATTTCATTAGGACTAGATATTTCAATTTCTTCACCAGATGTAAGCATAACTTTATAAACAACTGAAGGACTTGTTGCAATTGTTTCAAGATTAAATTCTCTTTCAAGTCTAGTTAATATAATATCCATATGTAAAAGTCCTAAAAAACCTACCCTAAAACCAAAACCAAGAGCAATTGATGTTTCTGGGCTAAAAGTAAGTGCAGCATCATTTAATTTTAACTTTTCTAAAGCTTCTTTTAATTCATCATATTTATTTGTTTCGGTAGGAAATATTCCTGAAAATACCATTGGTTTCATCTTTTTATAACCTTTTAAAGGTTCAAGTGCTTCATTATTTTCAAGAGTAATTGTATCTCCAACGGCAACTTTTGTAATATCTTTTATTGCGGCGCAAACATAACCAACCATACCACTGGAAAGTTCAGTTTGACTAATATTTGTTAGACGATTAATTCCTAATTCAGTTACCTCAAAAACGGAAGATGTTGCCATCATTTTTATTTTATCTTTTACTTTAATTTTTCCATCAACAACTTTAACAAGTAAAACTACTCCCTTATATGGGTCATAATGACTATCAAAAATTAATGCTCTTAAAGGTTTATCTTCATTAATAACAGGTGCTGGTACTTTTTCAATGACAGTTTCTAAAATTTCTTTTACTCCTAAACCTGTTTTAGCGCTACAAAGAAGTATTTCATTTTCTTTAAAACCTAAAGAATTTATTAATTCACTTTTTACTTTTTCAACATTTGCATTAGGAAGATCAATTTTATTAATAACAGGAATAATTGTTAAATCATTTTCAAGAGCAAGATATAAATTAGCAAGTGTTTGAGCCTCGATTCCTTGAGAAGCATCCACTACTAAAATAGCACCTTCACAAGAAGCAAGTGAACGTGATACTTCATAAGAAAAATCAACATGACCTGGAGTATCTATTAAATTTAAAATATAATCATTTCCTTGATAATTATAATTTAAACTAACTGCATTAAGTTTTATTGTAATACCTCTTTCTTTTTCAAGTTCCATATTATCAAGTATTTGAGTCTCATTATTTCGATTACTATAAGCATTTGTAAGTTCCAAAAAACGATCTGCTAAAGTACTTTTACCATGATCAATATGAGCAATAATTGAAAAGTTTCTAATATTTGATTTCATTTAACCACCAAATATTATTATACATAAAGTTAAGAAATAAATAAAGACCGTATGAAATCCCAAACATTTTTTACTTTTGAAGAAAAAATACTACTTAATTTATTTGATACTGCATTTGCAGTTTTTGTATAAATATTTGAATAATCTTCTTCTTTAGGCAAATATGATATAACATTTACTTCTTTACCATCAGCAATATCTTTTTCAAATTCATTTATTTTATTTTGGGTAAAAATAACTTTTTCTCTTATTTTTTTATCATAGTAACCAGTTTCTTTAGCAATAAAAAGGCCACAATATATTAAAAATAATAATATTAAAATTTTTGTAAAAGGACTAGTTTTTTTCTCTTTCATTATCCCTCCATTATATATCCCACTAAAATTTTAGCAAAAATTTCTAAAGTATTATTTACTTCTGTAATAGTATTATATTGACCTCCAACTTCTATTAAAATTGCATTACTACTAAAATCTTGATTATATACTCCGTCTACTCCTACTCCACTTTTTTTAGTTATACCTCTAGAAAGACAACTATTTATTTTTATTAATCTTTCATTTAAAGAATTAATCATTTTTTCATTTTCTAAATAATTTTTATTTTCTAAACCTAATACAAATAATATTTTGGCATAACTTTTATTATCAATTACACACGTAGTTTTTTCATAAACTGAAGAATCTCGATGTAAATCAATAAAATATATAAGAGTAGGATAATTTATTATGCTTTGTTCTAAAAGAATTCTACTTGCCTTATAACTATCTTTATAAGTTAAATTATTTTCATTTAAAATATTTTTTAAAGATTCATTTTCTACAATTGCTTTAATATCATAATCATTTAAATATTCTTTTAAAATATAACTTGCAAACATTACATTATAATCAAGATTATAACTATTTACTTTATCATATAAATAGTTTTCTGTTTGATGAGTATTATAAATATAAACTGTTGGAGATCTTTGATTAGTACTTTCCTCTGTTTCTTTAAAAATAGTTTTTTCATTATTTTCTTTTTTTTGAGCTTTACCTAAATAAGTATATGTTAAATATATTAATTTATCTTCATTTATTTTATAATTAGTACGAATTATTTTAATAATTATAAGAATTAATATCATTTCTAATAAAAAAATAATAATTTTTCTTTGTATTTTTTTCTTTTTACTTAAACTTTTAAAATGTCCCATATAATCACCAATAAAATATTAACAAATATTTTTTATATATTTTGTCGAATAATATCACTATTTTATTAATAATTATATTTTAGATAGAAACAAAAATGCTTGCTATTTCATAGTACATTTGATAAAATATTTACGTACAAAAAAGGAAGGAAGAAAAAATGGCAAATATTAAAAGTTCAAAAAAAGCAATAAAAGTTATCGCAAAGAAAACTGAAAATAATCATGAAACTAAAGCTCAAGTTAAAAATTTAATTAAAGATATCGAAAAATTAATCGCTTCAGGTGATAAAGAAAAAGCTACTGAAGTATTTAAAGTTTTTCAAAAATCTTGTGATAGCGCTGTAAGCAAAGGTTTAATTAAATCTAATACTGCTGACAGACAAAAGAAAAGAATATCATCAAAAATTAAAAATATGTAGTATTTATTTACTACTTTTTTTATTTTCTAATATTTGTTAAAATAAAATTATGAAAAAGATTTTTGTAACAATTATTTGTGTTGTATTTTTATTAATTATTTCTTATAAAGAAAACTTTATAAGTGATTTTATATCTAAAAAAATAACTGAAAGTCCAAATCTTATTATAAAAGATAAAAATAAATATTATAAAAATGATAATTATTTATTTGTTCAAAATACAGATAACTTTGTTCCTTATTCTTATAATGATTTATTAAATATTATCTATACTTCAATTAATAGTGGTTGGGATACTTTTACTTTTTATTGTCCTAGTGAATATACTTCTTGCTTAAAAGATATTGAAAATATTAGTAAAGATGATATTACATTAACACATATTAATAATTATGTTCATCCATATAATAGTTTTACTAATATTAAAACAAGTATATTAGAGTCTGGCGAGATAACAATTGAAATAAATTATTTATATACTTTAGATCAAATAGAAAAAATAGATAGTGAAGTTGATAAAATAATAAGTAATCTTATTACTTCAACTCAAACTGATTATGAAAAAATAAAAGTAATTCATGATTATATTATAAATAATACAAAATATGATGTTGAAAGAAATCAAAATAAAGATAGTAATTATTTATCATATATTGCTTATGGGCCTTTATTTGAACATATGGCAACATGTAATGGATATACAGATTTAATGGCAATATTTTTAACTAAATTTAATATAAAAAATTATAAAATTGCTACAACAAAAGAAAGCATTAGTTCATCATCTAATGGACATATATGGAATGCTGTTTATTTAAATAATCAGTGGCTTCATTTAGATTTAACTTGGGATGACCCAGTAAGTGATGATGGTAAAGATTATTTATATCATAAATATTTTTTAATTGATACAACTACTTTAAATAAAGTTGATTCAGGTAAAGTTGAAATTGAAGAACATAATTTTGATAAAAATTATTATTTAGAATTTAATGAATCTATAAATGAACTTATTTCTTCTTCTGTTTCCTGAAAATTATCAAAATTTACATTAAACCAATTAACATTAAGTTGATTATTAAACCAGGTATATTGTCTTTTGACATAATGTCTGGTATTTTTTTTAATATTTTCAATTGCCTTTTCATAAGAAACAAAATTATTAAAATAATCAATTAATTCTTTATAACCAATAGCTCTTTTTAAGATATTACTATTTGGATATTTTAAATATAAATCTTTAACTTCTTTTTCAAGACCATTATTTAGCATTTTATCAACCCTATTATTAACAGTTTCATATATTTTTTCTCTAGGAGCAGTAAGTCCTATATATATAACATCATATAAACTTTTATCTTTATTATTTTTATTATCATCTCTTTTTAAATAATTTATAAGTCTTACTCTATTATTTTGATGAATATTATTACATCCTTTTTGTTTAGCCATTAAATAAAGCTGTTCATTAGAATATTTTTCAAAGTTTTCCTCATTTAATTTATTAAACTTATAATCATAAAATAATGCTTTAATATAAAGACCAGTTCCTCCAACAACGATAATATTTTGGTTTTCATATTCCTTTAAAAGTTTTCTGGCATCAATTTGATATTCCATAACGCTATAATCTTCATCAGGATTTTTTATATCAAAAAGAAAGTGTTTTCTTTCTCCCATTTCTTCATTTGTTATTTTAGCACTACCAATATCTAAATATTTATAAATTTGAGTTGCATCAGCATTTAACACTATACCATTATATTTTTCAGCTAAAAACTCACTTAATCTAGTTTTTCCAATACCTGTTGGACCACACACACATATTATCATAATTTTTCCTCTTTTTTATTATAATATAATTTGACAAATAAAGAAATATTTTATATATTAAATGCATGGAAATAATAGGTATAATCGCAGAATATAACCCACTTCATAATGGGCATATTTATCATATTAATAAAATAAAAGAAAAATACCCTGATAGTTTAATTATTCTTGCTTTAAATGGTTATTTTATGGAGCGTGGTGAAGTATCAATATTATCTAAATATGATAAAGCATATTTATCTGTTTTATGTGGTGTTGATATAGTTATAAGTATACCAACTTTATTTGGAGTTCAAAGTGCAGATACTTTTGCACAAACTGCAGTTAAATTATTAAACTATTTAAATGTAAATAAAATTATATTTGGAAGTGAATCAAATAATATAGAATTACTTACAAAAATTGCTAAAAAATCACTTGAAAATGATAAAAATGAAATGATTTCTTATTATATAAAAAAAGGATTAAATTACCCTACTGCATTAAGTAAAGTTATTAATGAAAAATTTGATTATAATCCTAATGATTTACTTGGTATATGTTATATAAAATCTATTTTACAAAATAATTATAAAATTATTCCTGAAACTATTTTAAGAACTAATAATTATTTAGATATTAAAAGTAATGATAATATAATAAGTGCTTTAAATATACGAAATAAAATTAAAGAAAATGAAAATATAAGTAAATATGTTCCAGAAAATGTAATAAATAAAATTAATTTAATTAATAATGATTTATTATTTAATTTAATTAAAATTCAAATACTTAATAATGATATTAGTAATATTTTAGATGTTGATGAAGATATGGTATTTTTATTACAAAAAAATATTTCGAAAGTTAATAATTTAAATGATTTAATAAACAAATTAAAATCAAAAAAATGTACTTATAATAAAATTAATAGAATGCTTATTCATATTTTGTTAAATATTAAAAAAAATGATGTTAAAACTCAACTTGATTATATTAATATAATAGGATTTAATAAAAAAGGTAAAAATTATTTAAATAGTATTAAAAAAAATATTAATATTTCTACTAAAATAAATAAAGAATCCATTATTTATAAATATGAATTAAAAAGTGCTATTATCTATGATATGTTAACAAATAAAAATGAATTAAAAAAAGAGTTAGAAAATAAACCAATTATTCTTTAACTCTTTTTATATTTAATAAATATATTGTAACTAAAGGCATTGAAAATATATAAGGCATAGCATAACGATAATAATTATTCGCAGGACCTAAAACACAAAACAATAAAGAAAAATATAAAGGTAATAAAATTACTAAATAGTCATATTTTTTATTTTTTATTAAATACACAAGTAATACTATAAGTAACCATGTATTAAATCCCGGACTTACAATTAATCCTAATACTGGTATAGCTCTAAATGCATAAGCATAACTACTTAAAAAATTTCTTAAACCCTCTAAATTATTATAATGATAATCAACTAAATTATTATCTGTTATAGGATCATAATATTTAAAATATATATACCAATGAATATCACTTGGATCAAAGAAACCATAAATATTATTAAGTGTTGCATCAATATAAGTAAAAGGATAAGATATTAGTCCATTAAACCAAGTTTTGAAATAATTTGTTAAATCTTTTTTAGTAGCATATTTATTAAAAGTATTTTTAACTGGATCTGATAAAACTGGATTATAATTTTTCTTTATTGCTTCATAATCTAATACTTTACTTATATTTTTTTTATCATTTTCACTAAGACTATCTTCATGATATTGAATAAGTCTTGCTGTTTGTTGAAAAGGAATACTTAATGCCTCTCTTATGCTTGTACCAGTTATTCCTAGTTTAGGAAGAAGTATTTTTGAATATGATAAATATAAACTAGTTATAATAAATGTAATCACTATTATTTTTTTGATATTTTTTCTACTAAATAGACATAAAAAAGGTACAAGTAATATAATTAAAAATACTCCATTATTTCTAAATAAACAAATAAATATTGAAAGTATAAAAAATAAAATAATACTTTTCAAAGACCAATTAGTACTTTTATATTTTTCAATAAAATTAATTATAAACATTATAAGAAGTATTACTAAAGTTGTATAATAAACATCTTTATTAGTATTAATTGCATAAAACGGAAAGCTAGGTACTAATGCATATATAAATATTAAAGGAATTAAAAATTTATTTTGAACTTTTCTTTTCTTTAAAAAATTAATTGTATAAGCAAGAGTAATTGCTAAAAACAATCCTTGAATAAATGTATAAATAAATAAGCCAAAATTATCATTTAAGATAAGTCTTCCTAATTTTATACAAGAACCTAAAAGCATGGTATGAAATACAGGATGATGATTAGTAATATTTACATTTGGATTAATTTGAACTGAATAATTTACATATTTAGTTTTTACATTAAAAAATTGTTTAATTTGATTACTAGGATCTGGGGATAATACGGCAGGATAAAATGCAATATAATATATACTCCAACAAAGAATAATTATAATTAAAGATATTAAAAATGGGTGTTTATTAAAAAGTTTTATAAACTTATTTTCTTTAAAATCTTTTTTATTTAAATAATATTTAATTACTTTTTTTGTATATAAAATAATATATAATAAAATTAAACTTAATGATAAAAATCTATATATTGTAAATATAAACATAAAATTTTTAAATAAAATACTTAAACTAGATATACTACGATAACTTTGTCCAACAAGTAAAAATATTGAAAATAATCCCGTTAGTATTATATCTTCTTTAGTTATTTTTTCTTTATTATTCTTTATGAATAAATATAATATTATAGAAAAAATCAAAGCAATAATTATACCATTTAAATTAATAAAATTACCTTTATTTAAATAAATATTTTTATAATTTATAAAAAGTGAAAATGATGATAATACCGCAATTAATATATTTAATAATTTCTTTTTCATAAACATAGTATAACAAATATATATATATAAGTAAATTATTAGAATTTAATAAATTATCAATAAGCTAGTTTTTATTAAAAAACTATCAACACCATCTTGTACAAAAGGATGTAGAATGATGAGAACTAAAACTTTTATCGTAAAATTACTTAGATACATCTTTATAATTTTACTACTATATACCTTATTGGTACTATAGTTAAAAAATAGACACTCTGCTTTTGTAGAGTGTCTCACACTTTGTGAGGTGACATTCACTTACGCAATTGAATGTTCCTCTTTTTTATTTTATGCTATTTTTCTTGCCAAAAACATAATAACATTTAAAAAAACTTTTTACAAGTTATCTTTTTATTTAAATCAAACTTTTATTCACAAATTTGAAATTTTATAGTTTTATATCAATCTCTAATAATATTTTAACAAAGTATGAAAAACGTAGCAATAATTATCACACTACTTTTGAAATTTTTTTTTTTAGATATTTATTTTAATGTTTTATATAAAATCCTTTTTCAAAATCTATATTAAAATAATGAGACTTATTTTTAACTTTGCATATTTCTTTATTATTTTTATATACCGAAATACTATTATCTTCCCAAGAATCATTAAATATTATTTCATAATCAGTAACATTTAAATCATTTATCTCTACTGCATTTACAGGTAAAAATTTTTTCAAATCATAACCACCAATGTCAATTCCTAAATCAAACTGTTTACAGAAATCTTTTCCTATAGCATACGCAAAAGTCTTACTATCTCCAAATCCTCCGTTTCCATCCGATTTATAAACCAATACTAAATCACTATTGTTAATCAAAAGTTTATTTTCGACAACAAATGTTAAAAAAAGAATTATAGGAAATAACAAAAAAATTATTGTTGCAAATATAACTTTATTATTTTTAGTATATATCAGTTTTTTTCTTTTAATTAAGTTTAATATAGTTGATGATACATACAATATTCCTGCAACAAACTCAATTAAATATATAAATAACACTTCTAACCCAACTGGTATATATAAAACACCTATCATGATTAAATTTATAATTAAATATAATATATAAATTATATCAATCAAAATGATCCAATTACAAATATACTTATTTTTATTTTTTATAGAATACACTAACGTTATTATTGAAAATAAACCAATCAAAATTGATATACAATAAATACAATTTTTTATTAACACTATTACTACTCCTATCATATAAAATTATATCACAAAATTCTTTATTTTTATTATTTATTTTCAATTAAATATTTATTATCTTCATTTACTTGTTGTTGCAATACTTCTAGTTCTTTAATATTTTTATTATTCCTTAATGCGATTTCTTGCTTATTCATTTAACCTAATTAATCTATAAGGTTGCTTCACATTCATTCTAATTAGTTCTGCATTAGTATTCTCTAAATTATTTAAAATAATTAAATGAAGTAAATCGGTATAATCTCTCATGTTACCATTTTTAGCAAGTTCAAGATTATCTTTTCACCATTCTTTAACTGTCATACCAAATAAAGCAACATTTAATACATCTGCCTCATTTGCATATACAAAATTAATTTGTTGTTCTGTTAAAGTAGGAACAATATATTTCTTTATTGCATCTGTATGAACTACATAATTTAATTTAGATAATAATCTATTAGCATGCCACTCTATTTTTTCTTGATATGTTTCATTTCGTTTTAATCTTTAAAATTCTTTAATTAAATCAATTTAAACTCTGGACTAATCCAACTAGCAAACTCAAATGCAATATCACTTCTTGCAAAAGTTCCACCACCATATTTACTAGATTTTGAAATAATACCAATAGCATTTGTTTCTCTAATCCATTTTTGAGGGGACATAATAAATGCATGTCTTCCTGCTTCATTTTTAAACTGGTCGAATTCGACCACTTTAAAATTTTCATTATTTAATTCTTCCCATACACCTAGAAAAGAAATTGTTTCTTTATTCCTTAATCAATTTTTAACAACATCTGCTGGTGCTTCATCATTTTGTGTTTTTGCTAAATCAGTTAATGATATATATTCATATCCATCGACTCTAACAACATTTATTTTACTACCTTTAACATCCATCTCTGATTGTATTATATTATTTTTCATAAGATTGCTCCTTTCACATTAACATTGTCTAACAATATTTTAACATAAATTTATCGTTCTAAATCATCATCTTTACTGTATTCATTCCTAATCGTACACATATCGTCATTATCTAAAATTTATTCTTCATATAATTCTTCAATTATATCATCATAATTATTATCTTGTAAGGACTTAACAAGTTTATCCCATAACTCTTTGAAATAATCAAGTGTCTCTTGAAATTTTATAATCTATTTTCTAAATCATTAATTCTATCTTCACTAGTGATTTTTTTCTTTAATTCTTTCACTTTATTAGAATGATTTTTAAATCTTGCTTATGTTTACCTAGTTGGCATTAGAAATAGTATAATTATTTTTATTTATCATTGTTGGCTAAACCTGCCCTTTCTTTAACTAATAAAAAAATACCACTTCTTTTAGAAATTGATATTTTCTATATTAAATAAAAAACTTTAAAAGTCTAGACAGATTTACCTATGGTGCCCTCGATGGGATTTAAACCCATAGCCTTTTGCATCGGAAACAACTACTCTATTCAATTGAGCTACGAGGGCATAAAAAATATAATTAAGCTAGAATAACTTAATTATATCATTAATTGTAACAATTATCATTAAAAGAAATACTAAAATAAATCCTATTAAATGACAAGTACTTTCAAATTTAGCATTAACTGGACTTCCTTTAATCTTTTCAATAATTAAGAAAAGTACATGCCCTCCATCAAATGCTGGGAAAGGTAAAATATTTATAAATCCAACATTTATTGATAAAAATGCTAAAATATATAAGAAATATTTAACACCATAGTTAAGTGAATCACCTACTACTTCATATATTCCAACTGGACCAGAAAGAGCAGAAATTCCTATTTTACCACTCATAAGTCCCCATATAGTATAAATCATTGAACTAACAGTAGAATTAAATTTTTGAATACTATATTTAAATGCTTTGAATATATTTGAAGTATCAGCTTCTTTAATCATTATTCCAAATAATTTATTTTCAGTTCCAGTTTCTTCATCTTTAATAATTTCAGGTTTAATCTTAATAGTTTCTTTTGTACCATCTTCATGCTTTACTTCAAATGAATAAGTATCACTATTATTTTTATAATATAAAATTATTTGAGCCTTATCCCATGAATGAACACTATAACCATTTATACTAATAATTTCATCATTACTTTGAAGATTAGACTCTGCAGCAGGAGTACCTTCAACAGTTTTGTCAATTATTGGTGTAATTGCTCCACCACCCCAAATTAATGTGTAAACAAATAAGATAACTATTGCTAAAATAAAATTATTTACAACGCCTGCCACCAAAATTATTAATCTTTGATACCATTTTTTATTACACATTAATTTATCTTTTTTTACTTTGTCATCATCTGCATATACTTCTCCAGCCATTGATACAAAGCCACCAATTGGAACAAGTCTAATATTATAATTTATTTTATCTTTTTTACCTTTATGTGTATGAATAACTGGTCCCATACCAATTGAAAATTCATAAATATGAACACCAAACATTTTAGCACAAATAAAATGACCAAACTCATGTACTAAAATAATAATTCCTAAAATTAAAAATAATAATAATAATTTTAATAAAAATAAACCTATACTTGCCATAAAATCCTCCTTTATAATAATATTAATGCTAAAGCAATATATGTCATAAATATAACCAAAGAACTATCCAATCTATCTAAAGCACCACCATGCCCTGGCATAATATTTGAAAAGTCTTTAATATCATTTTCTCTTTTTAATTTACTAAATATTAAATCACCAATTTGACCCATAATAGTTAATATAAATGTAATTAACACCATAATAAATGGTAATTTATGAAATAATATTAAATATAAAATGCTTGGTATAATCGTTCCTAAAATTGTACCAATAAGAGCACCCTCCCATGTTTTTTTAGCACTAATTGTAGGACACATTTTATTTTTTCCAAATAATTTTCCTCCAAATAAAGCAAAAGAATCAGTTATCATAGGAATAGATACTAAATATAAAAATAATTTTAAATCTATATTTCTAACTAATATAAAACTATTTAATCCAAGCCCAATAAATAATACTAAACCGATTAAATGAAAAGCATCTTTAATAGTATATTTATCATTTTCATAAAAAAGAGATGGGATAATAAGGGAAAGACATAAAAATACAAGATATATATATGACATTCCACTATAAAATAAATAATTTGTATTTGCAAAAACTATTAATAATAAACTTGTAAGGCCTAAAATCATTGGTATATAAGGAATTTTTTTAAGTGTCTTTTTTAAATCCATTATCTCTTTAAATGCCCAAATTGCAATTAACCCAATGCCTAATTTAAATAAATATCCTCCAAAATATACAAAAGGTATTGCAATTATTATTGCTACAATAGCACTAATTATACGTATTTTCATCATTTCAACCTTTCATCAAATTTATCCATCTCATCAACTTGAGATTCCACTAAAGCAATAAATCTTTTTTTATAACTAATTACTTTTCTTTGTAATTCTTCAGCTTCTCTTTCAATATTTTGGGCTTTGATAAGCGAATTATTTACAATTTTTGAGGCATTATTTTTAGCATCTTCTACAATTAATTTACTTTGAGCATAAGCTGCTTTTTGAGCATTCGCACTAGTTTCTTGGGCAAGCAAAAGAGTGTCATTCAAAGTTTTTTCAAGATCTTTATATCTTTCAAGTTCTTTGTTAAGACTTTCAATTTGAATAGTAGCATTTTTTAATTTATTATAAATACTTTCATACTCATCAGCTACCTCATTTACAAACTTAATAACATCACTTTTATTAAATCCATAGATATTTGTACGAAATTTAATCATAAAGCCCTTTCTACCAATCTATTTCTTCAGTATCTTTTTCGTCTTTTTTATCAGTTTCATCACTTATTTTACCTTGAACATTAACATTTTTTGGTGTACATAAATAAATTCCAACACCAATTTTTTGCATAGAACCACCAATTGCATAAATACATCCACTTAAAAAATCTATAATTCTTTTAGCTTGTGCTGATGTAACTCTTTTTAAATTAACAACAACAGAATTACGACTTTTTAGATGATCAGCGATTTGTTGAGATTCAGAATAGGCTCTTGGTTCAAGTAAAATCATTTTATTTCCAGTTTTATCTGCTTCTTTAACAGCATCTTCTTTACTTATTGTGTAAAACTCATCTTCACTAACATTTTGTAAAGAATCATCATCATTATCTTCAAAAAGTTTTTTTAATTTTAATCCCATACTAATCCCTCCTAGTATTCCTTATTAATTGTATCAAAAAAAAAACTATTATGCAATTGCATAATAGAAAAAATTAAAAATTAATATGATTTACCCCAAATTACATTATGTTTAGCGTCCTTACCACAGCAAATACATTTTCCAGTAAGAAGTTTATCATCAAAAGGAATACATCTACTTCCTGCACCACCAGTAATCTCTTTTATTTTATCTTCACATTCTTCACTTCCACACCAATCAGCCTTTATAAAGCCTTCTTTAGTGCTTGCAAGTTCAATCATTTCATCCTTTGTTTTTGCTTCATAAATATGACTATTTACAAACTCAGTTGCTTTTTCAAGCATTCCCTTTTGAATTACCTCAAGTTTAGTATTTACTTCCTCACAAATATTTTCAAGTTTTACATTTTCTTTTTCGTGAGTAAATCTAATTGCTAATGTAACTTCTCCATTTTCTAAATCTCTTGGGCCAACTTCAATACGAAGTGGAATACCTTGAACTTCACTTTCGTTAAATTTAAATCCAGGAGTTTTATCACTATCATCAAGTTTTACTCTAATTCCTTTTGCTTTTAAATCTTCATAAATCTTTGTAGCATTTTCCATAACACCATCTTTATGAGATGCTATTGGAACTATAACAACCTGTGTAGGAGCAATTTTAGGAGGAAGTACTAAACCATTATCATCTCCATGAACCATAATTAAAGCCCCTATAAGTCTAGTAGAAGTTCCCCAAGATGTTTCATAAACTGTTTCAAGTTTATTTTCTTTATTTAAAAATTTAATATTAAATGCTTGTGCAAATCCTTGACCAAAATAATGTGTTGTTCCAGATTGAAGAGCTTTTCCATCGTGCATCATTGCTTCCATTGTATAAGTGTTTTCAGCACCTGCAAATTTTTCAGATGGAGTTTTTTGACCTGTAACCATTGGAATTGCTAAGTAATCTTTACAGAAATTTGTATAAAGATCAAGCATTTGTAAAGTTCTTTCCATAGCTTCTTTACTAGTTGAGTGAATTGTATGACCTTCTTGCCATAAAAATTCTCGACTACGAAGATATGGTCTAGTTGTTTTTTCCCATCTAAGTACAGAACACCATTGATTATATATTTTAGGTAAATCTCTATATGATTTAACTTCCTTTTGCCAATAGTTACAGAAAAGTGTTTCACTTGTAGGTCTTATACACATTCTTTCTTCAAGTTCTTCATTACCACCCATTGTTACCCAAGCAACCTCTGGAGCAAAACCAGCAATATGATCCTTTTCTTTCTGAAGTAAACTTTCAGGAATAAGCATAGGAAGATATACATTTTGAACACCTGTTTTCTTAAACATTCTATCCATATTATTTTGAATATTTTCCCAAATAGCTTGTCCTAATGGTAAATAAATCATACATCCTTTTACATCCGTATAATCACATAATCTAGCTGCTTTTACAACATCAGTATACCATTGTGCAAAATCAGTATCTCTTGGAGTAATCTTTTCTGTCATTTTATTATTCATAAATATTATCCTTTCTAAAATTTGATTTTATCATTAATATATGAAGCAACCTCTGAAATATTTAATGTAATTTGCTGCATTGTATCACGATTTCTTAAAGTTACGGTTCCATTATTTATTGTTTCATCATCAATTGTTATTGCAAAAGGTGTTCCAATAGCATCTGATCTTCTGTAACGCTTTCCAATATTACCAGTTTCATCATAACTACAATTAAATTCTTTAGTTAAATTCCTATAAATTTCTTTAGCCTTTTCACTATGAAATTTCTTTACAAGAGGAAGCACTGAAACTTTATAAGGTGCTAAGTATGGATGAAGTTTAAGAACTTCACGAATAGAACCATCCTCTAAAGTTTCTTCATTATAAGCATCACATAATATTGTTAAAAATAATCTTTCAACACCTAGTGATGGCTCTATAACATAAGGAATATATTTTTCATTAGTTTCTGGGTCTAAATATTTAAGACTTTCGCCAGAAAATTTTTCATGTTGACTTAAATCATAATCAGTTCTTGATGCTATACCCCAAAGTTCACCAAATCCAAAAGGAAAATTATATTCAATATCAGTAGTTGCATTACTATAAAAGCATAATTCTTCAGGACTATGATCTCTTGTTCTTAAATTTTCGTTTTTAATTCCTAAGTTTATTAAGAAGTCTATACATTTTTGTTTGTAAAAATTAAACCATTCAAGTTCAGTTCCCGGTTTACAGAAAAACTCTAATTCCATTTGTTCAAATTCTCTAACTCTAAAAATAAAGTTACCTGGAGTTATTTCATTTCTAAAACTTTTTCCGACTTGACCTATTCCAAATGGTACTTTTAATCTCATACTTCTTTGAACATTTAAAAAATTAACAAATATTCCTTGAGCAGTTTCAGGTCTTAAATATATAGTACTTTTTGCTTCTTCAGTAACTCCTTGAAAAGTTTTAAACATTAAATTGAATTGTCTAATATCAGTAAAATCACTTTTGCCACATTTTGGACATGTAATATTATTTTCTTTAATAAAATCTACTAGTTTTTCATTACTCCAACCATCACCAGTTTCACGTCCTTTGGTAAAATCTTCAATTAATTTATCAGCACGATATCTTGATTTACAATGTTTACAATCTACTAAAGGATCTGCAAAAGTTTTTAAATGACCTGATGCTTCCCATACTTTTGGATTCATTAAAATACCACTATCTAAAGAAACATTATTTTCATCTTCTTGAATAAATTTTTGCATCCAAGCATTTTTAATATTCTTTTTAAGTTCTGCTCCTAATGGGCCAAAATCCCAACTATTTGCAAGCCCTCCATAAATTTCGCTACCTTGAAATATAAAACCATATTGTTTGCAATAATTTGTTAGCTTTTCCATTGTTAATTTTTCCATAATTTCCTCCTATAATTAAAAAATTCCTTTAAAAAAATAATATAGGGACGAATTTTAATCCGCGGTTCCACCCTAATTATTCCTTAAAGGAATCACTTTTATTTAATTATCGCTCTAGGATTCCAACCCCGTCATCGCTAAAAATATTATAAACTAATATTTTATATTTTACAACAAAAAACACTATTTATTTAGCGTTTTAGTATTCTTTTGTATTCAATTACTTTATCTTTTTCTTCTTTATTTATAACCTCATTTAAATAACATGTAGAACAAAGGGGTACATAACTAACATCATTATCACCATCTATTGCTACTATATCACCATCATAAACAAATCTACCATTAACTTTTCTAGCATTAAATACTGCCGTTTCACCACATTTACAATTTACAGTTAATTCATTTTTACGATCAGAAAAACCTATTAAAGCCTCTGTCCCAGGAAAAAGCCTTCCTCTAAAATCACTTTTTAAAGCATAACATATTACCGTTATACCTACTTCATGAGCAAGCATCCAAAACTCAATTATTTGTTTTTCTGATAAAAATTGTGCTTCATCAACTAAAATTACTTCCGTATTTTTTATAAGGGAAATATAATTATCATCAAAAATAGAATCTTCACTACCAAGTAATATATCAACATTTGCACTATCATTTGTTCTATTAATTACTGTATTTCCACCTTTTGTATCAATTAAAGGCTTTATAATTAAAACTTTGTGTCCATGTTTACGATAATTAAAGTTATCTTGTAAAAGTTTTGTTGTTTTACCACATTCCATTGTGCCATAAAATAATGTTAAATCTGTCATTTAATACTCCTTATAATCTAGCATCTTTTTATCTAAGTATAACCCCGTAAAAGAATCATAATAATCAGTTATAAATTTGTTAATAACTTTTTTATATTTATCTTCAACCTTAATTGAAGTTATTGATCCTATATCTATATAATAATACATTCTAATAAGTTTTACTACTTTTAAATCAACAATTAATTCATTTTGATAACAATCTTTACATATTAATCCACCATAAGATGCATCAATTGTAACAATATTTGTTTTATTACCACATTTATTACAACTATCTAAGTTTAGTCCTACTCCTAAAAAAGGAAGAAGTTTTAATTCTAAAATATTGCAAAGTGTTAAAGCATCTAAATTATCATTTATTTTTAAAATAGTACTTATAAATAAATCATATATTTTCTTATTATTATTTTGTTTAACTACTTGAATAATAAGTTTAGTTAAATAAGAAACAATTACCATTTTATCTAAATCATTATGAATTTCTTTTAAAGGATTAATAATATCAACACTTCTTAAAGTTGATATTTTTCCTTCTTTATAACTCAAACAAAAAACGCCATAGGATAAAGTCTGTGTTCCCGCTCTAAAAGGAGATTTAAGTGATTTTGCACCTTTACACATTATTCCTATAAGCCCTTTTTCTTTTGTATAAACATTAATAATTTTGCTTGTTTCACCATAAGGTGTTTCACTTACAATGAAACCTTCTACTTCTATAAGCATAATTATTTTCCTTCTTTAATTTTTTTATAATTTAAATAATCTTCAACTGAGCCACTTTCTTTAAACTTATCCCAAGCTTCTTTAGTAGTCAACCTTTTCCATCCTTTCTAATTATATAATGGAAAAAAAGATTATTTTTTATTCATCTTCATTTAAATATCCTAAATCTAATAAATATTTTTCTTTATCTTTCCAATTTTTGATAGTTTTTACATAAAGTTCTATATAAACTTTTTTACCAACCATTTTTTCAATTTCTTCACGTGCTTCTATCCCAACTTTTTTTAGTCTACTACCATTTTTTCCAATAACAATTTTTTTAATTGAATCACGATCTACAATAATATCTACTAAAATATTTACAATATCTTTTTTTTCATGATATCCAACACAATTACATGCAATACTATGAGGTACTTCTTCAATTGTATCATTTAAAAGTTTTTCTCTAACTATTTCCGAAACCATAAATCTCATAGAACTTGAAGTAATCATATCATCATCATAATATTTTACATCATCAGTTAAATATTTTTTTATAACTGTAATTAATCTATCAACATTATCATTTGTCATCGCTGATACTGGAACTATTTCTGAAAAAGGATATAAATCTTTATATTCATTTATTGTATAAAGTAATATTTCATCAGTAATTTGATCAATTTTATTAATTACTAATATTACAGGTATTTCAACTTTTTTAAGCATATTTAAAATATATTTATCCCCAGGTCCTATACCTTTTTTACCATCTATAACAAAAAGAATACAATCAACATCATTAGTCATTTCTTTAGCTTTTTTATTAAGAAGTTTTCCTAATCGATTTATAGGTTTAGATATTCCTGGAGTATCTACAAAAACAATCTGATAATCTTTTTCATTATATATTCCTTGTATAACATTTCTAGTGGTTCCAGCTTTATCTGAGGTTATTGCAATTTTTTGAGTAATTAATGTATTAAGCAAAGTAGACTTTCCTACATTTGGTCTTCCTATTAAACTTACAAATCCACTTTTCATAAACCACCTATTTAAATAAAGCTAAAAAATATGGAACAAAAATAATTAAATTTACAATTAAGGCCATAAATGTAGCTACACATGTTGAAGCAGAACCACAATCTTTAGCTATTTTAGCAAGTGGATGATATTCTTTAGTTACTAAATCAACAGTTGCTTCAATTGCAGTATTTAAAAATTCTATTTCCATTATTAAAAGCATACTTAATAAAGAAAATATCCATTGCATAAAAGTAATTTTAAAAATTATTCCTAATATAATAATACCAATAACTCCAATTGTTTCAAATATAAAACTTGTTTCATGAGTATAACAATATACAAAACCTTGAAAAGAATATTTAAATTTATGTAATACATCTTTTACAGGTCCTACTTTTTCACCTTTTTGTTTGATTAAATCCATTTAACACCAACTCCTGCTTTCCAAACATTACTTTTTCATCTTCTTTATTCATATGATCATAGCCAAGTAAATGAAGTAATCCATGAACCGCTAAAAAAGCAAGTTCTCTAGTTTCACTATGTTCATATAAAATTGCTTGTTCTTTCATTCTAGGAATACATATATAAATTTCTCCTAAAACTCTAGTATTATTATACATCTTTTTATCATTATCTTCAAAAGCAAATGATATTACATCAGTTACTTTATCAATTCCTCGATAATTCTTATTTATTTCTTGTATTTTTTTATCATCAACAAGTACTACACTAAAAAATGCATTCTTTACTTTTTCCATCTTTAATGTTTTCTTTAATACTTTATTAATAATTTTATAATCTTTATAATTAACTAAATCATTTATTTCAAATTTATTCATTCTATGCTCTTACTGCCCCCAAAACAATACATAATACTATTATAACTAAAATACCTATACAAAGCAAATTATTAAATAATTTTGTTTTAAATATATTAGGTAAATATTTATACAATTTATTAAATATCAAATATAATATATATCCTATAGAACAACCAATTGTATTTAATAAAATATCATCTATATCAAAACTTCTTCCAATATTAAGTTGAACTATTTCTATAGTTGTACTAACACATATTGCAATTAATAAAATATATAAAATATTTTTAGGTTTAATATATTTTGAAATAATATAGCCAAATGGAATAAATAATGCAATATTTCCAATTACATTTAATAAAAAATATTCACTTGTTATTTTATAACGCATAATTTCTGCAAAAGGAATAATATTAATTCCTCCTCCTAAAGTATTATAATCTACTCTTGTAACAAGTTCATAAAGCAAAAGTAAATAAAACACGGAAAATAAAGTCCAAAACTCTTTATAAAAATCAAACTTTATTTTATTTATTTTTAAGTAAGCAAATCTAATACTTATAATAGTTACTAAAATTATAACAAGCGAAGGCCAAATATTTACAATACTATTTTTTAATATATTAAAAATCAATTTAATCACCTTCTACTTTTTGATATCCTATTTGCTGATTAGCTATAATAAATACATCCATCTCCATTGTACTATTATTTATACTTTTTTGCAAAACTTTTTCATATATTATTTCTTCATTTTCTAAAAGGCGCAAATTTATTTTCTCTTTGGCAAGTTCTACTGCCCTTTTTAATATTTCTTCTTGTGTATAAGTATGCTTAATTTTTTTTACTTCATAATCTTTTCTTAAAAAAATTTTTATACCTAAGCCTTCGAAAATTAACTTTTTTTTGGATTCAAAATTTTCAAGTCTATTAGTAAATATTACATAATCTTTATCATTAATATTAATTACTATATTATTTCTTTTTTTATTTGTTTTTTCTTTTTCATAATATGTAAAAGGAATACTTACTTTAACATTATACCAAACCTGAGCATAAACCTCTCCTTCTGCACAAACCTGATTTTTTATTTCATCATTTAAAGTAATATCACCAGATATTAATAAATCACCCTCTTTTACATAATTATTAATTTTAACTACATTTTGACCTTTATAAGTATCAATATTTTGAATAAGTCCAGACTTTTTAGCATAGACATTACAATAATTATTTTTATTTTCTTTTTTATTTATTAAACGTTCTTCAACTTTAATAATATATTTCATTCCTTTAACTTCTATTTCAAGCCAATCAATATCTTCTTTATTATTTTCTTTAATTATATCTTTTATTTTATTTAGTTCATTAAAATTTTTTCTTATAGTAAATTTTTTTATTCCAAAACTTTCAAGTTCTTCATTTAATAATTTAACTATTTTTTCATTTTCATGATCTATTTTAATATCTACTATTACAAATGATGAAAAATATAAAAAAGAAAAAATTAATATAATACTTAAAAAAATTAAATAATATTTTTTTAAAATTGTAATAAAATACTTTTTTCCATAATATCTTTCTATTTTAAAATTTAAATATTTATAATATTTTACTACTTTTTTATAATCTAAATAATCTATTTTTAAATATAAATAATTATTATTTATATAAGATAAATAAACATTTACATTTATTTGATTTAATTTTAAAACTATTTCATTTATATTTAAGTTTTTTGTTTTAATTAATATATAACTTTTCATTTTTTACCTATATTTTTTATATTACCTTCTATAAGAAGTTCAATATTATTCATTTGCGTAATTTTTAAGTTATTTCCAATTATATCTATTGTAAAATTTTCTATTTTTAGAGTAATTTTATTTTCAGAAAGATTTATTATTCTTTCATAGTTATAAATATATATACTATCTTTGAAAAAAGAAATAAAATAATTATTATCATATAAAAAGTTTATGATAGCATTCTTTATATTCAAAAATATCACCAATTAATTATATGAAAAAAGATAGATTTTAATTATCTATCTTCTCATCTTCCTTAAGTAAAGAAAGCGAAACCTTTTCTTTTTCTAAGTCAATACCTACTACATAACAATCTACTATATCACCTACAGATAAAACTTGACTTGGATGAGTAATATAATTTTTACTCATTTTTGATATATGAATAAGTCCAGCATTATGAAGTCCAATATCTACAAAAGCACCAAAATCAACAACATTTCTTACTGTTCCTTGTAAATGGTCACCTATTTTTAAATCTTTAATATCTAAAATATCACTTTTTAAAATTGGTTTAGGCATATCATCTCTTGGATCACGATGTGGTTTAGCAAAAGATGAAAGTATTGTCTCAATTGTATACTCATCACTTTTAATTTCGTCTTTTAATGAAATAATATCAACATTATTTATTTTATCTTTTACTTTTTCACTGCCAATTTCTTCGGTACAAATATTTAGTTTATTCATAATCTTTTTAGCTATATCATAACTTTCTGGATGAATATCTGTTGTATCTAAAATATTTGTTCCACCTTCAACACGCATAAAACCAATTGCTTGTTCATAGGCTTTTGCACTTAATAATTTATTTTTTAATATTTCATCTCTTGATAAAATTTTGCCATTTTTCTCACGATAGTTTATGATTTTATCAATATATGTTTTTGTCATACCAGAAATATATTTTAAAAGTGATGGACTTGCGGTATTTATATTTACTCCTACATCATTAACTACTTTCATAACTACATAATCAAGTGACTCAGACAATTTTTTATCATTAACATCATGCTGATATAAACCTACGCCAATGCTTTCAGGATCAATTTTAACAAGTTCTGATAAAGCATCTTGTAATCTTCTTCCAATACTTATTGCACTTCTTTCTTCAACTACTAAATTAGGAAACTCACTTATGGCAAGTTTAGAAGCACTATAAACAGAAGCTCCTGCTTCACTTACAATAATATAATCAACTTTTCTATTAATATTTTTTAATACATCTACTATAAATTTTTCACTTTCTCTTGAAGCAGTTCCATTACCAATTGCTACAATATCAACATTATATTTATTAATTAAATCAATTGTTTTTTTCTTTGCTTCTTCATATTTATTAATTGGTTCATGAGGATAAATTTTTTCTATAGTTAAAACTTTTCCTTGAGGATTTAATACTGCAAGTTTACAACCAGTTCTAAATGCAGGATCTAAACCTAGGACAATTTTATCCTTAATTGGTTGAGTCAATAGTAAATTATTTAAATTATCACAAAAGTTTTTTATTGCTACTTCTTCTCCTTTTTCAGAAAGCTGTGCTCTAATTTCTCTTTCTACACTAGGAAATATTAATCTTTTATAACTATCTTTAATGGAATCCTTTACTATATCTACTACAAAACTATCTTTATTTTTAATAATTTTTTCTTCAAGAAATGAAATAATTTTATCATTATCTATTTCTATTGAAACACTTAATACTTTTTCTTTTTCAGCTCTATTTATTGCTAGAATACGATATGGTTTTATTTCACATACCTTTTCTTTAAAATCATAATATATTTCATAAACTTTTTTTTCATCAACTGCATCTTTTTTTATTTTAGATACCAAAAGACCATTTTTATAAATATAGCTTCTTATCCATTTACGATAATATGCATTATCAGAAATATATTCTGCAATTATGTATCCTGCGCCAGTAATAGCCTCATTTACATCTTTAACTTTATCATTAATAAATTTACTTGTAAGTGCATTTATATCTCCTTTAGTAGGAAATGACATAATCATTTTAGCAAGTGGTTCAAGTCCATTATTAATTGCATCTGTAGCTTTAGTTTTTTTCTTTTCTTTATAAGGTCTATATAAATCCTCAACTTCGACTAATTTTTCAGCGCTCATTATTTTTTCTTTTAATTCATCAGTTAATAAACCTTTTTCATTTATTAAATTTATAACTGCTTCTTTTCTAGAAAGTAAATTTTGTTCATATGCATATATTTCATTAATCTGTCTAATTTGATTTTCATCAAGACCACCAGTTACTTCTTTTCTATATCTAGCTATAAATGGTATAGTATTACCATTTTCAAGTAATTCTAAAGTTTTTTGAACTTGATTTTCTTTAATATTTAAATCATTTGCAATATTTTTAATTATTTTATCATTCATAATATACCTCTATGTGATTATAGCATAAAAAAAATAGCATTTGCTACTTTCTTTTACTTATTTTGACACAATTTACTTAAACAACTATCTAAATTTATTGTGTGTTCATTGGTAAGAAACATTACATTAGAAATAATTAAATCAATTATTAAATATTTTTAAGTATAAATTAAAATAATATATTTGCATAAAAAAACGAACTAAAAAAGTTCGAACTAATATCAATCTGGTGCCCTTTTGGTGGAAGTATAACAACCACTAGGCATAAATTTATAGGTAGTAATAACTACTAACTAGTCAAATTATACTACAAATTACTGATTTTTGGAAGAAAAAAATTGTTTTCATGATATAATATTTTTATAAGAAGAAAGGAGAAAAAAATGGAAAACTATTTACAAAAATTAAATCCAACATTAAGAGAATATTTTAGTATTTTATCAGAAGATTTTCCTGAATTTTTATTAGAATATATAAATACACCAGCTATGCAAAAACAAGATAAAATTAGCATTTCATGTGGAACTTATTACTCAGAAATGTTTGATACAGAATTTTGGTATTCGAGTTTAGAACATAGTATAGCTGTTGCGCTTATAATATGGCATTTTACAAAAGACAAAAAACAAACATTGTCAGGCTTATTTCACGACATTTCAACACCTGTTTTTAAACATTGTATAGATTTTATGAATGGAGACCACGAAACACAAGAATCTACAGAAGATTTAACAAAAACATTAATTTTAAAATCTGATGAAATAATGACATTGTTAAAAAGAGATGGAATAGATATTGATGAAGTCGCAGATTATCACATATATCCTATTGCAGATAATGATACACCAATGCTTTCAGCAGATAGATTAGAATATACTTTATCTAATGGGCTTGGCGCTGTAAAAAAAGTATGGGATTTAGATGAAGTAAAAGAAATTTATTCTAATATTGAAGTTTTTGAAAAAGAAAATGGAATATTAGAAATGGGATTTACTGATATAGAACTTGCTAATAAGTTTGTAGAGAAAATGAGTGAACTATCAATTTATTATATGGATGATAAGAGAAGATTTTCAATGCAATTTTTAGCAGATATTATGAAAATAATGTCAGAAAACAATCTAATTACAATTAATGATTTATATAATATGTCAGAAGAAGAAGTTGTTAAGAAAATTGAAAAATGTGATTTATTTAATATTTCAGAATGTTTTAAACTTTGGAGAAATGCTTGTAATGTTAAAACAAGTTCTTCACAAGTTGCTGATGTTTATAGTACAAATATAAAAGCTAAAAAAAGATATATCAATCCTTTAGTACAAACAAATAATGGTTTATTTAGAATTAATGAAATTTCACAAGAAGCAAATAATTCTATAAATAAGTGTATGGAATATGATTTTGATAGATATTTATATATAGATTTTAATTTTGATAATAAGGAAAAAGCAAAATCATTATCGCTTTCAAAAAAATAATGATTTGATAAAGGCCGTGGCACGTTTTGCTCGCTTGCGAGTGAAAGTGGCGATAGGCTTTTTCTTTTATTTTCATTACGAAGTTTTGAAAATAAAAACATAATTTTTGCTTGGCTTTATGCCTTTCTAAAATTATGCTATATGGGGTTTCAAAAGGGATTTTCCCTTTGCACACCGTTATTGGCTCTGCCAATAGCGTAGTGTGTTACTCTTTTGGATAAATCACAAAAATGTCATATAAAAATAATTATGTGATTTTTAAAACAATTAAATCATAATCTTCTTTTTTGGGATATGTATTTTTAACTATCTTAAATATTATTTTAATTTTTTCGTTATCTAGTTTTTCAATTATATTATAATCAACTTTATAAAATAATCTAATAAACACATTTGTGCCACTCTTGCATGTATCTATAATTCTATTTAACATTTTAATTTTATTTTTTACCATAGCGGCAATTAAAATAGTGTCAGCTTTTTTATAATTATATTTGAGCCCATTTTCACACTCGAATAATACATTTTTAATATTTAACATAGTTTTCAAATTATTGCTACATAATATCGCCTTTTTATTAATATCTAATCCTATAAATTTTTCATTAGGATAAAAATTGCAATATGATATAAGACTTAATGGCAGATAACCACACCCAACCATAATCATATATTTTTTATTGTTATAAAATTTTTTCGTTGTACTTATTTCATATTGAATATTATTATAGAAATCTTTGTTACAAGTTAAATATAAAAAGTTTTTTAAATTATCGAGATTTATATTCTCAATTTTTTTTATAGAATTTACTTCTTTGATTTCTGCGTCTAAAATAGTTTTCAAATGATAATTTCTCATATTATTTTCCTTTTTTATATTTTATTAATAATTAAAATTTGTTTAAATATATTAAATATTATATCATACTTTTACCTTTCTAAATCACTAAAACTATTTTCTTTAGTATAAAAATTATCAATATCAGCATACTCAAATAGTTCATCTTCTTTTGTAGTATCTATTGCTATATCATAAATATCATCTTTATCAAAATCATTGTTATCATAATAATCCTTTATTTCGTTTGTAGTGGCTTCTTTCGTCTTCTCATTACCAATTTGTAGTAAATGCCTAAAGAAGTCCTTAATTGCCTTTAAAATGGCTTTTATGTATGAAATAAGGTTATCATTTTCTTTCTCTAGTTTTTGATTTTTAATTCTTAAATATTTAACTTCTTTTTGTATATTTTCATTTTCTTTTTCTAGAAATCTATATGATTTAGCATACTCACCAACTTCTTTATAAACTTTTTGAATTTTAGGTTGTATTTCCATAACTTTTTTAGTTTGCTCTATAACTTTATTCATAGAGTCAAATGTATCTTTTTTTACTTTAACATATTCTTTATCAAAAATGGTTTCTTTGTTAGAGCCCATTTTTTGTTCTAACTCTAACATAGATTTATTTAATTTTTCGTTTTTAGAAGTAAGTTCTATATTTAGTTTTCTAGTAATCTTTTTATATTGTTTTATATCAATGTGTTCATTATCACTATTTTTAATACCACGATCCAAATCATAACCATTATTAATCATTCTTTCGTGGTATTTATCTTGTAGTGTAGATAAATAATTTTTATCTTTCATATAATATTTTTTAGATATAGTCCATTTTTCTTTATCACTTCGTTTATCATATTTTTTAATTAAAGGAACAACTACACAATGCAAGTGTGGTGTTTTTTCATCTAAATGAATTGTAGCATTTAATACTTGCCATTTCTCATAACCAACATCTTCATAAACAAAATCCATACAACAATTAGCCCATTTAACTATTTCATCTTTAGTCATATCTTTAAAGAATTCTTTATCACTTGTAAATAATAATTCATCTGCTATAACACTATTAGAATCATCTAACATTTGACTAAAACTTTTCTTTCTATTTTCTCTTTCAGTCTTTTGTTTTTCATCGTGTTGTTTCTTATAATCTTTAACTAAATTCATATAAGAATTATAATAGTCTTTATGTAGGGGTGAAATTAAGTGTATATTATTAACTGATTTACTTTTATCTATATCAGGATTAGACTTATAAGCTTCTTTAGTTCTTGTGTTATGAGCACCAATTTGTCCTAAGTCTTTTAATTTATTTATTGGCTCAACTCTAAATATTGCATAACTCATTTTTATATACCTCTTTTGCTTTCTCTAAAACTTCTTTATAAAGTGAATTACCATTTTTATCTTTAATATCTGACAAATCTATTGTTATAACTCCTAATCTTAAATTTTGCTTTTTATAGTTTTTGTCATT
>JAQXPH010000026.1 GCA_029100545.1 bacterium
AAAATGGTAATATATTTATCATTGCACTCTTTTTTGTTTTGCTATATATAGAAATTAATATGCCAAATAATATCCATATCGCCATTTGTGAAAGTATATTTCCTAAATTTTGGGTGTAAATATCTAACAATCTACTAATAATACCCAATATAAGACCTAATAAAAACATACTAATAGGATTTAATATATATTTTTTCATATTACATCTCTCATTAAAATTGTAATTTGTTATTCACTAAAACTTTTTTTGTATGCTGGATATATCTTTTTTATTGTCAATAAAATATTAATCATAGTAATAATAGCAAAAATCAGTTGTATTACAACTTCAGGTATTCCAATTAATAAAATGCCATTCATATCTCCACCACCAACAAATTTATATATTGTTGTTAAATATAATGGATCTAACAATAGAAAAGCAAGTGTAGTATAATAACTAATTGCTTTCAAAAATTTGCTCTTACATTCTACAATTTTATTAATAAACATCACCAAACAATAAGCAATTATTAATGTAGTTATACTACCAGATATGCAAAATATTGCTTTTTGAAAATCTGTTAATGATTCTATATTTGCAACAACTTGAACGCCTAAGCCTAATATTTTTACTTTTTCAAAAACCCCATAACATAATGCTACAATTATATGACTGCCTTCGTGAATTATATAATATAAAAGTATTGCACATATTAAAGCAAACCACTTTCTCGAATTTTTTATTACTCTTTCTCTCATTAAATCACATCTCACTTTCAAATTACTATTTTTCTTTCTATTCTATTATATCATAAGAAAATCAAATCCAATTAAAGATTTGCTTGATAAATTGTAATTTGTAATGTTCATAGTAGTTTTTCCTCAATATATTTTAATCCCCATAATTAGGAGTAGCACATTGCGTTAAATCAACGTTTATAGATGAAAGCAGTTCATTCAAATACTTATTATCTGAATCAGTTATAAATTCATGTCCTTTACCCGAGTAAATCATATACTCTGGTAAATTTTCGTTTGTATATTGCAAAAGATTAGCATCAACACTATGTCTTATTATTTCAATAACATCATAGTTATATTTTCCATCAGTTGACTTTACAAATTGTAACATTGATGTACAAACTGCACCTGACTTACAAGCTTTATATTCAGTTGATAGTGAATATTTATTATTTTTAAAAATATTTAATTGAACAGGTATATCACATTTACTATTTTTCTTTTCTATTGTAAATATTAAATTATCGTATATTAAATCATCAATTGTAATTTTACTCATATCTAAATTTAAATAATCATAATAGATATTCTTTTTTTGTTCAACTTCATTAAATAACTTATTAATGTTTTTATTTTTGTTAAAATCTAATACTTGATATTCTATTATACCTGGAAACATTTCTTTGATTGAAGAAACATATTGATTACCATCTTTGGGATAAATTATATCTTGTAATTTGTTATCTTTAAAAATCGCTTTAGCAGGCACAGAACTTCCAGAAGAAATTGCCAAACCACTACCATATTCTTCTTTTTCAATATAATAACTTTGTTCATAAATCCATAAATATACATATTTATAATTATTCTTTTTTTCTATTCCAAAAGGATGATAACTATAAAAAACATTAAAATCTTTTTCTTTTGAATCTGGATTTTCTATAAATTCTTTTTCTTTTATAAACCCAATAACCTCATCATATAAATAATCAGAATCATTTACTAAATCAACTTTTAAATTTTTATTATAATAAATTAACACCAAAACTATAATTACAAAAATTGTCGATAAAATAATTACTAATTTTTTTGATTTCTTTTTTATCTTATTGGTTTCATTTATAGTGGAAATTATAGCTTTTTCCTTAGCTTCTTCGCTATCATCTTTTTCACCGTTAATTAATTCTTCTATACTAATATCTAACTCTTTGCATAGTTTTTTATATAGTGATACATCTGGGAAACTTAAACCTCTTTCCCATTTACTAACAGCATTTATGCTAACACCCATTTTCTCTGCAAGCTGATCTTGAGTCATATTTTTTTCTTTTCTTAATTTAGCAATAAATTTGCCACTTTTATTTTGATCCATTTTTTCACTTCCTCAAAATAATATTATCATTTTTAAATAATCATTAACACACACTGTTGGTTTAATTTGTCAATTTATGAATCTAATATATATATAAATTACTATTTTTCTTTCTATTCTATTATATCATAAGAAAAGCAAATCCAATTAAAGATTTGTTTGATAAATTGTAATTTGTATTATTTATTTTTTATTTTTTTAAGTATTCTTTTTTAAATTTTATAATTATAGATATAAGCATAAATGTTACCAATAAGTATTTCCTTCATTTCTTTTCTGCTTTCTATGGTGGACATGTTGCTATTTGTAATTTATTATTTTTAATTTTAAACATAACGCTAACATCTTGATCTGTTCTAAATATTTTGCAATCTTCTAAATTATTTAATACGCTATCATTTGGGTGCCTATAACGATTATTTTTCCCAACACTAATGATAGAATATTTTGGACTAATCTTATCTATAAATGTTTTACTAGAGCTTGTCTTACTTCCGTGATGACTATTTTAAAACATCTATATTTTTTAAATTATACTTTTCTAATATATCTTTTTCTACTCCTGAATCTCCCATAAATAAGAATTTATAGTTATTATAATCTAAGTAGATTACATTACTATTATTATTTTCATTATCATATTATTTTGTTTGTAAAAAATATAATTTATAATCATCTATATTTAATTCTTTAATACACGAATAATACTCACTATTTTTATTTTCTAATATATTAATTAATTCCTTTTCTAAATCATTATATGGTCCACAATTAAAAATTACTTTATCTACTTTAATAACTAAATATTAAGCATCACCCATATGTTCAAAATCTTAATGGGCTGATTGTCAAAAAGTAAGTCGAATTTGAACAAAGAAAAAGAGTTGTCAAATTGATAATTCTCTACATTTTTTTAGCAAACTTTTTTGCAACTAATTCAGTTTTATTCTGAATAAAATCAGGATTATTGATTATAGACATTTCTTCATCTGTTAATGGTTGAACTTTTATAGTTTGATTAAACATTTTTTTCTTTTCATCAGATAACTCTCCAGATATATCTTCATATTCACGGCAAAATAATTTATTATCTTGAAAAATATTACTATAAACAACCAAATTAGTTGCTGTTTTTAGTTCACCATCACCAGTATATGTAATTAATGATTTATCAATATCAGAACCCTTAATACCTATTTTTTCAATTCTATATATATTTTTTTCTAATAAATTTGTTCCTTTAAAATGCTTACATAACATTCCAACTGTATATATCATAATAGTCCTCCTAAGCCCATTATATCACACTAATTCATATTCTCTAACTGCAATTCTTTCATCTGAACAATATTCTATTACAAACTTGTTTTCTCTTTTACATATTAGAATTCCCATTGTACTATTATTACTTACTTGTTTGATATTCTTGTCAATATAATTCATATACTTCTGAACTTGTGAAATATATTCTACTTTAAACTCAGTTACTTTTAGTTCAACAACGACATAACAATTGTATTTTATATTAAATAATAACAAATCAATATAAGGTTTCTACCACCTATTTTAATTTTGTATTCACTACCAATAAAACTATACGAATCACCAAGTTCTTTCATAAATGATTCAATAAATTAATTGCCTCTCCCATATGGTCGTAGTCTCCATGTGGTAATTGTAAAAAAGTAAGCCGAATTTAAAACAAAAAAAGAACTATCATAATTGATAATTCTTATTAAATTAAACTATTTTCATCAATTAATGGAACAATATCTATTGCTGGTTCTTCATATGGATGAACTTTTCTAAGTTCAGCGATTACATGTTTTGCCTTTTGTATATCACATATAACTTCTAGTTTATCTTCTTCAACATATTCTAATTTATTATTTTCACCAATATAAGGTTTAGCGTTATCATTTGGTATAAATGTTCCTAATGACTTAACACAAGTAGAACAATAACTATATTCACCAATTATTCCTGCACCAGCATTACAAACAGCATTTCTTACTTCTTGAGTATTTTCTGTAGGTACCGTAACAAAAATTTTAACTTTATTAACATCAATATTCATAGTGTTCATCTCCAATAAATATTATATCACAACTTATTGTTAGTTAATTGATTTCTTTTATCTTTTTCTAATTCTTTTAAACTTCTATCTGGTGTCGGTAAATTTTCTGGCATTGTTCCTCCTAATCTTTTAATACTATCTCTCACTTCTCTACCTACTTCATAATGAATAGAATTTGCAGTGTATTCATTATCAACATTGTCTCTTTTTAATTTAGCATCTGTTTGAGCAATTCTAAATATATTATCTGCAAGTTCTTCACTACCCATATTATCTAATATATCTTCTCTATATCTTAATTTTTTTCTTTTAAAAATATCATCTGCTGTTTCACCATTATAAAGTCCTTTATATCCTGCATTATGAAATCTAGCTAAGTCTTTTACTCCACTATTAACTGCAGTTTGATTCAAATTATAATTACCTTTTCTTGCTTGATTTCTTCTATATAATCTTTTTTCATCTTCAGAAAGCTCATTATATTCTTTCTCACTTAATTCTTGCTTTCTCGTTTGTATAGCGAAATAAGTTTGACCTAAAGCTATTATTTCTTTTTGAGGATTTCCATTCATTACAATTAAATAGCATGCATATCTAGATAGTTTATAATCTATAATTTTTCTTGTTGTTTTAGATCCTATATCAACCATTTTGCGGTGCAACGCAAAATGGTCATCAATATTATATTTGCTTTCTTTACATGCTGATATAGCTCTTACAATTAAATCATTTATACTTCTCCACTGATTGTATCCTAAAATACTTTGTAATTCTCTTGCTAACCAGTACTCATTACCTAATTCATCTATATGTTTTATATCTTCAAATATTTTTTCCGTGTATTCTTTTATTTCATTCATTTTATCATCTTACTTTCTACTGACTGCAAGTCTCAATTCTTAGTTTATTATTTTTAATTTTAAACATAACACTTCCATCTTGATCAGTTCTATATATTTTAGAATTATCTAAGTTACCTAACACTTCTTTATTTGGATGTCCATATCTATTATTCTTTCCAACACTAATAATTGAGTACTTTGGATTAATTATATCTATAAATTCTTTACTACTACTTGTATTACTTCCATGATGTCCTGCTTTTAAAACATCAATATCTGGTAAGTTATACTTATTTAATATTTCTTTTTCGGTAGTACCTGAAGCATCTCCCATAAACATAAATTTATAACCATTAAGTTCTGTATAAATTACATTACTATTATCATTTTCATTTCCATAATCTTTATTATTCAAAAAGTATAATTTATTATCATTTATATTTAATTCTTTAATGCAAGAATAATATGGTATTTTCTTTTTATATAAAACTTTAATAAGCTCTTGTTCTAATTCATTAACCTCACCACAATTAAATATTACTTTTTCTACTTTAAAGTTTTCTACTAAATTAATTTCTTCACCCATATGATCAAAATCTCCATGTGCTGATTGTCAATTAGTAAGTCGAATTTAATCCTTAATTTATAAAGAAAAAAAAGAACGAGCTTTACATTCTCTTATATTTTTCCAAAATTAATCTTTTGCTTTTTGCTTGACCAACATCAATACAATTCATAAAAAATTCATTTTTTACTTCATTAAAACCATTATCATTTTCATTCGAGTTATAAGGATTCAATACAATATGTTTACTTTCAAATTCTGAAGTAATAATTTGAGGATTATAACTTCTCAAAAATTCAGGTTTGGTATATGCTCTTATCGTGTGATTATTTTCTATATCAGAATAACATCTATATTCTGCATAATCGGCATCAAACGGAACCGCTCTTGTATACCATGTTGTATCTTGATAACATATATCACAGTCTGTAATAAAAGTACCTGTACATACATATATATCATTAGTTTGAGTTATTTTTATTTTATTTAATACATCTATTAATACTTTTAAATTATCAATACTTTTATATTCATCAACATTTAATTTGGATAAATTTATTAACTCTTTACATGTTTCTTCATTTAATAATTCTTTTATTATATTCAATCTATCTAACTCGGAAACATACATCTATCTTAAGTTTATTAATTCACTTTTCTTCATTATACCACCTATAAATAATCAAAATATCTTTTACTTTCTATTAAATTTAAATCAATTTTCAAACTTTTTAATAACTCTATTAATTCTTTAATTTCACTTTCATTATCTTTTGCTATTTTTTTAACTTCTATTTCAACAAAACTACCCATATTATCAACATTATCGAATGAAAATTCATATTTATCATTATACATGATTTTTTCTCTTGTTTTAGTAATAATTCCTTTATTCTGAAAGTCTAAGCATTTTAGAATAGTTTCAAAACTATTAACATTATCAATTAATACTTCATATTCTTTACAGCAATTATTAATTATTTTTTTCTTGTATGTTAATATACATTTATTTTCTTCATTTCTAACTCTAAGCCATTCATAATTAAAGTTCCTATATTTTGGAATATAGTATTTATCAATTTGTTTAATTTTGGTTATGTTGCTATTTTGATTTTTTATAATACCTTTTATTCTATTAAAGTCTGAAATATTTACTTTTAGTTTAACTTCTATTTCTAAATTATCCAAACTATTAAAATTGTTATCTATTAAATTGTAGAGATTAATATCTAAAATATTAGATATTTTAAATAACATATTAATATCAGGAACAGTCCTGTTACATTCATAACTAGATATGGTTTTATCTGACACATATAATAATTCTGCAAACTCTTGTTGGGTTAGTCCTTTTTTTATTCTCTGCTCTTTTATTTTTTGACCAAGATTATTCATTATATCTCCTCCCCTTACAAGTATATTTTATCACATAAAATATGTTTTTTTCTCTATGATATGTAGAATTACAATGTTTCATATTCTTTTACTTTATTAAATTATTTTCAAATTTATTTTCTTTCTCTAATTCTTTTAAACTTTTATCTGGTGTCGGAAGTTCTTCTGGCATCGTTCCACCAAGTTTCTCAATTGTATTCCTAATTTCTTTTCCTACCTCATAATGTGTTTTATTAGCTTCATTTTCAACACCAATATTTTCATTTTTTAATTTAGCCTCAGTTTGAGTAATTCGAAAAAGATTAGCAGCAAGTTCTTCACTCCCCATATTATCTAAAATATCTTCTCTATATCTTAGTTTCTTTCTTTTAGCAATATCATTTGCAGTTTCCCCATTATATAATCCTTTATAACCTGAATTATGAAATTTATCAAAGTTTTTAACTCCTGCATTTCTAGCCGCAATATTCAAAGAATAATTTCCTTTTCTAGTTAAATTTCTTTGATAAAATCTTTTTTCATCTTCAGTAAGTTCGCTATATTCTTTTTCACTTAGTTCTTGTTTTCTAGTTTGTATTGCAAAATAAGTTTGACCTAAAGCCACCATTTTCTTTTTAGGATTAGCATTTTGAACTATTAAATAACATATATATCTAGATAGTTTATAATCTATAATATATTCTTCTTTACCTTTACCTGTTATTATTGGCTTCCTGACTTCGGGAAGCCAATATGAATCATCGTTATTGCTATTTTTATATGCTATTACTGCTTTCTTAATCACATTATTAAAATTTTCCCATTTGCTATATTCAAGCAATGGCATTAACTCACGTGCCAACCAATATTCATTACCGTCTTCACCTATGCGCTTAATATCTTCAAACAATCTCTCTGTATATTCTTTCAATTCATTCATTTGCATTCTCCTTTCTATGGTTCACATGTCTCTATTTTCAATTTATTATCATTAATCTTAAACATAATACTTCCATCTTTATCTGTTCTATATATTTTTGAATCATTTAGATTATCTAATACTTCTTTATTTGGATGACCGTATCTGTTATTTTTACCTACACTAATTATTGAATATTTAGGGTTTATTTCATTAATAAATTCCTTACTAGAGCTTGTTTTACTTCCATGATGTCCTGCTTTTAAAACATCAATATCTGGTAAGTTATACTTATTTAATATTTCTTTTTCGGTAGTACCTGAAGCATCTCCCATAAACATAAATTTATAACCATTAAGTTCTGTATAAATTACA
>JAQXPH010000027.1 GCA_029100545.1 bacterium
AACCGCTGAAAGCATCTAAGCGGGAAGCCTCCTCCAAGATGAATTTTCCCATTCTTCGTGAAGTAAGATTCCTTGTAGACTACGAGGTTGATAGGCTGGAGATGGAAGCATAGTGATATGTTGAGTTGACCAGTACTAATAGATCGAGGATTTAACTTAATTTTATTTTGTTGAAGAGATTTAGTTATATTATCAAGTTTTTAAAGGACAAAATCCTTTTATTGGTGACTATAGCTTAGGTGGTACACCTCTTCCCATACCGAACAGAGAAGTTAAGACCTAACGCGCTGAAAATAGTGAATGCTAAGATAAGTCGTTGCCAATAATTTTTTTTTGCTTTAAATTATTAATTTTTAGATATTTACTATTGTTAATATTTATAATTTTTTTTATAATTAAATAGGTGATTATTATGAAATTTAAATATACTTCTAAAAACGAAAGAGATACTTTTGCTTTAGCTCAAAATTTTGAATCTGAAAAATTTCCTAATATGGTAATTTGTTTAGATGGCGAATTAGGTAGTGGTAAAACTATTTTTGTTAAAGGATTTGCTCATGCATTAGGAATAGAGGAGAATATTACAAGTCCGACTTTTAATATTATAAAAGAATATAATTCAGGTGAACTTCCTTTATATCATATGGATGTATATCGTTTAGATGAAAATTCTATTGATATTGGTTTTGATGAGTATTTTAATAAAAATGGTGTTTGTCTTATAGAGTGGTCTGATATTATTAAAGACTATTTACCTGAAGAAAGATTAGAAATTAATTTTAAGGTTATTAATGAAAATACTAGAATTTTAGAAATTGTTCCTTATGGTGAAAAATACGAGGAACTATGTAATTCTGTATTATAGGTAAAAATATGTATAGTTTATTTATTGATACCCATATATATGATATTGTTGTTATTTTATTTAGGAATGGTAAAATAATTAAAAAAAGTATTATAGAAAAAGCTAGGGGTTCAGAACTTTTACCTTGTATAAAAGAACTTACTGATTTAAATGATATTAATGAAATAATTGTAGTTAATGGTCCGGGTTCTTTTACTGGTATTAGAACTGGAATAACTGTAGCTAAAACTATTGCATATGTAAAAAATATCCCCATTAAAACAGTAAGTTATTTAGATTTAATGGATTATAGTTTGAATGATGGATATAATATTGTTGGTTTATTTGATAGTAGTGGTATTTTTGTTGGATATTATAATAAACATAATTTAATAAAAAAATATTTATATATCAAAAAAGGGGACTTATCAGAGTTTATTGATAAAGACAATATAATAACAAATGTTGCTATTGATTATGAAAAAGCATATAAGTATATAAAAATACTTGATAATGTAAATCCAAAAAATGTAAATCCATTATACATAAAATTAATAAGTGTAGAATATGATAAGAAAAGTTGTTGACGAAGATATTGATTTTTTAAATCTATTTCTTACTAATTTTGATATAGATTTTACAAAACACTATAACTTATCAAATTATATTAATAATAATATTTATAATGTGCTTGTTTACATAAATGGAAATAATAACATTATTGGATTCATTTTATCAACAATAATTTATAATGAAAGTGAAATATTAGTTTTATATGTTGATACAAAGTTTAGAAATAAAGGCATTGCTACTGAACTTATTAATTATCATATTAATCATTTAAAATCAAAAAGCATATTACTTGAAGTATCATCAAAAAATAGAAATGCATATAATTTATATTCAAAATTGGGTTTTAAAATTATTAATATTAGAAAAAATTATTATGCTGATAGCGATGCTTATGTTATGAAATTGGAGGTTTAATGAAAGATATATATATTTTAGCAGTTGAATCAAGTTGTGATGATACGAGTATTGCAATTATTAAAAATGGTCATGATTGTATATCTTTAAGCATATCTTCTCAAATAGATGTTCATTCAAAATTTGGCGGTGTTGTTCCTGAAATTGCTTCAAGGATGCATTGTGAAAATATTTTGTTTGTTTTAGAGGATTGCCTTAGTAAAACAAATCTTAAAATAGAGGATATGGATGCTATCGCAGTTACATATAAACCTGGATTAATGGGTTCTTTACTTGTGGGAATTGAATTTGCCAAAACATTAGCTTTTTTATATGATAAACCTTTAATTGGTGTAAATCATTTAATTGGACATATATACGCAAATAATATTGAAGATAATTTAGAGTTTCCATTACTTGCGTTAGTAGTAAGTGGTGGTCATACTGAACTATCAATTATGGAAGAAGATTATAAATTTAAATTATTAGGAACTACGTTAGATGATGCAATTGGAGAAAGTTTTGATAAAGTAGCTAGGGTTTTAGGTTTTTCTTATCCCGGAGGACCAAGTATTGAAAACGCTGCTTTAAAAGGTGAAAATACATACATTTTACCTAAGCCTGTAAATGATCAAACATATAATTTTAGTTATAGTGGTTTAAAAAGCCAAGTAATAAATATTGTAAATTCAGAAAAAATGAAAGGTAATAGTATTAATGTAAATAATTTAGCTTGTTCTTTTCAAACTGTAGCAATAGATGAAATAGTTAGAAAAGTAGAAATTGCCTTAAAAAATACTAATATTAAAAGATTAGTTGTTGCTGGAGGAGTATCCGCGAATAAGTATTTAAAAAATCAATTAGAAATTTTATGTAATAAATATGATTGTAAATTATTTATTCCTAGAATGATTTATTGTACTGATAATGCCGCAATGATTGGTGCTGCAGCATATCCATTATTTTTAAAAAAAGATTTTAAAGATTTAAGCCTAGATGCAGAGAGTCATGCTGATTTAGTTGCATAACAATTAAATTTTATCATTTTTTAGTATCTAAATACATAGAATATAATATATAATTTTAAATATTAAATTTTTAGGCCAAAATTTTACCTATTTACTTGAAATTATATATGTGATAAAATTTATTTACTTGGGGTAGCATGGTTTCGACATATGTTAATATGTATGATTGCAAGTAGTTGGCAAACTTTAAATGCACAAAAAAATAAATGACGAAACTTCTTATAGTTTCACTCCTGCATTTGCCTAATTAAAGGTTGGGAGTACTCTTTTACTTTTTAGCTTATAGGAAGTAATAAGGGTTCATAAATATAAGCTATATAAATTATAGTTTCTGAATATAATTTATGAAAAATTTTCAGAATTACTATTTATAAGGTTCGTTTTAGCCATTTAAATAGGAAATATTAAATAGAACTAAACTTGTAGATATTATATAATATGACATATTGGACAGGAGTTCGATTCTCCTCTACTCCACCATAAGAGTTTTACTTGAACTCTCTAGATACTTTAGAAAGTCAAGTTTTATAAGGAAAATCGCTTGTTTGACAAAGTGATTTTTTTGTTTTCATGAAATTTTGTAGTGAAAAAAAGTACTGATGGAAATGAAATGGAAATCAATTGGAAATCGTGCGAGTAGTGAGTGATGGGATAAACTTGAACCTTTAGTTTGAGATTAAAATAAAAAAGATATCAGAATAATAAAATGTAACCTATAAAGTGGACTCTAAAAAAAAGAGAGACCTACTTTATAGGTTTTTATTATGTCTTATTGTATAATATAAGAAAGTTGGTGATAATAATGTCAAAAATATTATTTACAGATGCTCAAGTAAAAAAA
>JAQXPH010000028.1 GCA_029100545.1 bacterium
TTGATGTCACGCGTCTTATAGTCGGAAGCAATCCGTTTACGGGAAAATCTCACCTTGACAAGGCAACCGACGCCGATATGCTCGAAGAGTTCAGCGACGACAGGATTTTCGCAAGGCTCCGCCGCTGTGAAGAAGCGGGAATAAACGCCGTGCAGTCCCGCGGAAGCATGCCTGTGATGGGGCTCGTCAAGCGTTACCAAGAGAGCGGAGGTAAAATGCTGTGGCTTGCACAATCGGCAAAAAACCTGACCACGTTTGACGAGGAACTGGACGAGATGATGAAGTATTCCCCTGCCGCCGTCTGCATACACGGAGAGCTGGCGGACGAGCTGTATATGGCGGGGATGCTTGACAAGCTCGGAGAACTCCTCGAAAAGATCAGGCGAAAGAATGTCCCCGCAGGCATTTGCGCCCATTTTCCGGAGGTTCTGTCCTACGCCGAAGAAAACGGTCTCAGACCCGACTACTACATGGCGTCGCTGTACAATCTCTCACAGCCCGACAGGTCGCACGACGTGAATCCCGAAGGCGAGCGGTTCGAGGACAGCGATATCCCAAAAATGTACAGCGTCATACGACAGCTCTCCGCACCGACTATCGCACTCAAAATACTCGGCGCCGGACGCAGATGTGCCGACCAGGAGAATGTACGCAAGGCGTTTGTCGAGGCATTTACGTCAATGAAGGAGGGGGACGGGGTTCTCGTCGGGATGTTCGACAAGTATATTGAACAGCCGCTTCTTAATGCACGCTACACCTCCGAAGCCATAAGAATAGCCGAGGGAAAGCTGTAATAATATCAAAACTCAGACAACGGCTCTGAGTTTTTTATTTGCACCTGTGGATGCGCGACGCGGTACTGTGCTGCGGATTTTCGGCTCGGCCGCAGAGAAAGCTTTTGGCACGTATATTTATAATAAAAAATATTTTCTGTTGTAAATTTGCTCCGGAAATGCTATAATGACGGAAATGGTCAAATCAACACTCATAAACCGATTAGATACGGATTTGTGACAGTCGAAAGGATAAAAATAAATGGAATACCGCATCGAACACGACACGATGGGTGATATCGCCGTTGAGGCAGATAAGCTGTGGGGAGCCCAGACACAGCGCAGTTTTGAAAACTTCAGAATCGGCACGGAAAAAATGCCCGAAGAAATTATAAAAGCCTTTGCATACCTGAAAAAGGGGTGTGCACTTGCCAACCTCGACTGCGGCAGACTCAGCGAAAAAAAGGCAGAGGCTATCTGCCGGGCGGCCGATGAAATAATCGCGGGCTCGCTCGACGGAAACTTTCCCCTCGCAGTGTGGCAGACGGGCAGCGGCACCCAATCGAACATGAATGTAAACGAAGTTATTGCAAACCGTGGAAATGCGGCAGCGGGCGAAAAGCTCCTGCACCCCAATGATGACGTAAATGCGTCGCAAAGCTCAAACGATACGTTTCCGTCCGCAATGCACATCGCCGCCGTATGTTCGATTGAAAAAAAGCTCCTCCCCGCTCTTGACTTGCTGACCGCGGCGCTAAAAAAGCTCGAAAACGATAATCCCGATGTAATAAAAATAGGGCGGACGCATCTTCAGGACGCGACGCCCATCAAGTTTTCGCAGGAGGTGAGCGGATGGCGCGCAATGCTTTCCGAATCGCGTGCTATGATATGCGCCTCTCTTGATAATCTCCGCAAGCTCGCGATCGGCGGAACCGCAGTCGGGACCGGACTGAACGCACCGAAGGGCTTTGATGAGGCGGTATGCGATAAGCTGACCGATATTCTCGGCACAAGGTTCATTCCCGATCCGAACAAGTTCCACGCGCTCACAAGCAAGGACCAGATGGTGTTCGCGCACGGCGCGCTCAAGGCGCTGGCGGCCGACCTCATGAAGATTGCAAACGATGTGCGCTGGCTCGCTTCCGGCCCGCGCTGCGGCATCGGCGAGCTTATCATCCCGGCCAACGAGCCCGGCTCTTCCATCATGCCCGGCAAGGTCAATCCCACGCAGTGCGAGGCCGTCACGATGGTGGCCGTG
>JAQXPH010000029.1 GCA_029100545.1 bacterium
GGGATTGCTCTAGTAATATTGATTTAATTGTTAAAATAGATAATCAAGATTATGTCTATGATTATGAAAATAAAGATTTAATTTTATTTAAAGATTATTTGAAAAATGATTTTATTCAACTAGGTGCTTATCCAGTTTGCGATAAAGATGTAATGTATTATTTGGATTATAATAGAAAGTTGTATTTGAGTATCGGTAATGAAAAAATTCTTTCCCCTGAAGAGAGCCGAAAGTCTCTCATTTAATGACCTAAGAAATTTGATACAGCGGTTATTGGAGTTGCACCTGAGATTAATGCCGATGCACATGAATGTCTGAAGTCGTGTAATCTAATTCTTCTTATTCCAGTTTTTTCAGCATACTTATCTCTATAAAAATACATTCTATCAGTAGCCGTAGGAACATCATCACCAAGTACAAATCAAGTTTGTTTAAATTTTGATAATCGTTCGTTAGTTTTCTTTAATTCAGCTAAATCATTTAATAGAGTAGTTGAAATTGGAATTGTTCTATTTGATGCTTCGGTTTTAGTACTAGATATATACCATTCAGTACTAGCATTTGAATTAGATGGATTTAATACTTGTTGAGAAACAGTTAAAGTTTTATTATTGAAATCTATATGTTTCCATTGTAAACCTCTAGCTTCAGATCTTCTTAATCCACAATAATATAATAATTCAAAGAAACATTTATATCTTAAATCATCAACTACTGATATAAATTTAAAGAATTCTTCAGGTTCATAAAAATCCATTTCTTTCTTTAATGCACCTGGAGTTTTAAATGGTTCTAATTTATTATAAAATTTTCTTAAATTAAAATCCCATTGTTTTTCAGCAAAGTTAATAACTTGTTTAATAAATTTTTGAATATCAGTCTTATATCTATCACATAGATTTGTTTTGTTAATCTGTGCTCTCCATTTTTGATATAAATCCCAATTTAAATTTACTAATTCTACATTATCTAATAAACCCATATATTTAATTCTATCTCTATAAGTTTTTAGAGTAGAGTCTTTTATTTTATTTTTTTGATAATCACAATAAATAGTATAGGCTTCTTTAAATGTCATATGAGGATTTACTTCAACATCTTTATATTTATTTAAATATATTTTTTCAGCTTGTATAGCTTCTTCTTCAGTCATATATGCTTGTGATTGATATTGATGTCTTTTACCATCTAAACTTTTACTATATTGTATAAACACCCAAGATCTTCCATCTTTTGTTCTTTTATTTTCTTTAAGTTGTTTTACGGACATTAATTTATTACCTCCTTTATTAATCCGTAAAATATCGAGATACATCTATATTTTACCATTATTTTATTTATTTTTAATAATCATTAGATTTTTTATCATTTTTATCAAGAAAAAAGATAACTATTTCGTTAATAGTTATCTTACTTAATTTTTGCTTAATACTTACATAAATTAATTTTTGTAATACATTTGATTTTTACTTGTTGGTTTATCAGGAATAGTTAAACAAACTAAACCTTGTTTAATAGCAGGATCAAGACATTGTCCTCTTAGAGTTTCTTTAGATTTAATTCCTAATTTTTCCATTATTTCATTTGCTGTCATTGGTTTACTAGATTCCATAACATCTAATAATTTATTTATATTAATTGTTTCATTTGTAATTGGTAGGTGAGAAGTAGATATTGCTTCATCTAATGTTTCATCTATATATTAAAGTTATAAATAATACTATAAAAATAAAATAAATAATTAATCTTTATGTTGAGCATTATACGTGATATACTTAATATGTGGTGAAAAAATGGAAAGAGTTCAAAAAGTTATTGCTAATAGAGGTTATACTTCAAGAAGAAATGCTGAAAAACTTATTGAAGAAGGTAAAGTAAAAGTAAATGGAAATATTGTAAAATTAGGCGATAAAATAAATGAAAATGATAAAATTGAAATAGAAGGAAAAGAAATATGCATTAATGATAATAAAGTATATTATTTATTAAATAAACCAAGAGGAGTTATTTCTTCAGTAAAAGATGATAAGGGAAGAAAAACTGTTGTAGATTTAATTAATGCAAATGAAAGAATATATTCTATAGGAAGACTTGATTATGATACAACTGGTCTTATAATACTTACTAATGATGGAAATTTATCAAATCATTTAACTCATCCTAAAAATAAAGTTGTAAAAACATATCTTGCTAAATGTAAGGGTGTTATTAATAAAGAACAAATTAATAAATTAAAAAATGGTATATATATAGATAATCGTAAAGTAGATATAATAGATTTTAAAGTAAAAAGAATAGATAATCAAAAAAATATAACTTTTATAAGTATATCTATTATTGAAGGAAGAAATCATATAGTTAAAAGAATATTTGAAAGTATTGGTCTTTTAGTAGATAAACTTACAAGAACTAATTATGATTTTTTAACTATTGGAAATTTAAAGTCTGGAGAATATCGAAGACTTTCAATTAAAGAAGTAAAAAAACTATATCGTAATTAAAAAAATCCTTTTAAAGAGGATTTTTTAATTTTCTTCACAATGACAATCTTCACATTCACAATGATCACAATTGCATTTTTCTTCTTCACTAATACTAATTGCATTTACTGGGCAAGAATGAATTGCATTATTTAATTCTTCAGTTTCAAGATTATCTTCCTTAATAACATGAGATAAACCATTCTCATCAAAATCAAAATGTTCACTATCTATTGCAACGCAAGCACCACAGCCAATGCATCTGTTTTGATCAACTATTAATTTTTTCATATTTCCTCCAAAAATATTATATCAATTTATAATAAATTTGACAAATAATTTTATTGTGGTAAACTATATTAGTTTTTTAAGGGGGGAAATATGTTAGTTTATAGAATTTGTAATAAATTAGAAATTACAAAATTTATTAATAATAAATCCTTTGATGAAATTGGGAGTAAATATGAAAATATTCAAAATAATAATCATAATTATATTCCAAATATTTTTTATATGCATTTTTTTAAGAATAAAGAAGATATTTTTTATTTAAGAAATTCATTAAAAAGATTTATTTGTACATTTGATATAGATGAAAATTTATTAGAGGAATATAAAGGAATAGGTAAATATATTAATAAAATGAATTTTAGAAAAGAAGATTATGTTATAGAATATGCTATTCCAAGTAATTTAATAAGTTTAATAAATTTAAAAAGTATAGAATTATTACCACTTAATTTTAATTATTTTAATTATTTACATTTAAAAGATTATCAAAGTACATTTATATACAGTGAAAAAGAACATAATAATGTATTAAATTTAAAATTATAATAAAAAATCACGGAATGAAATTGCAAAATATCACGGAATAAAAATGCAAAATATCACGGAATTGGCTTGATTTAAAAAAAAAAATATTATATAATATGATTAAATATCGGGAGGATTCGATGGATATTAAAAATTATAAAAAAAGAATTATTGATAATCAAATAGAAAAATATTTACAATTATTTGGTGCTATAATTATTGAAGGTCCAAAGTATTGCGGAAAAACTTGGACTGGTAGATATCATGCTAAAAGTGAGAGTTTACTTTATAAAAAAACTGGTGATAGTTCTAATGAAGTTGAACTTGCAAAAATATCACCAGAACTTATTTTAGAAGGTGAAAAACCAAAACTTATTGATGAGTGGCAAGAAGCTACAAATTTATGGGATGAAATAAGATATGATGTTGATAAAACAGGATTAAAAGGTCAGTATATATTAACTGGTTCTTCTACTCCTAAAAGAAGTGGTATATCTCACAGTGGAGCAGGTAGATTTGGAAAATTACAACTTAGAACTATGTCATTATATGAATCTGGTGATTCAAGTGGAGTTATTTCATTAAAAGATATTTGTGATGGAAAAAAAATATCAAAAAGAACTGGCGAAGTTAATTTAAAAAAAATAGCTAGTTTAATTATTCGTGGTGGATGGCCTGGAAATTTATCTTATTCTTCAGATGACTCAAGAAAAATTGTAAGTGAATATTTAGATATAATAATAAATGATGATTTATATAGATTAGATGGAGTAAATAGAGATAAACATAAAGTAAAATTATTATTAAAATCACTAGCTAGAAATGAAAGTACAACTGTTTCAAATGCAACTATTAGAAAAGATATAAAAGAAATTGATAATGACGATATTGATTTAGATACAATAGCATCTTATTTAAACGCTTTAGATAAATTATTTTTACTTGATAATGACGAACCTTTTGCTATTAATATTAGATCAAGTGTAAGAGTAAAGCAATCAGAAAAAAGACATTTTGCAGATCCTTCTATTGCATGTGCAATTTTAAATTTAACAGAAGAAAAATTAATTAATGATTTAGAAACTTTTGGATTTATGTTTGAAGCAATGGTTGAAAGAGATTTAAAAATATATGCTAGTTCATTTAATGCAAAATGCTATCATTACCAAGATTATTTAAATAGAGAAATTGATTTTGTAATAGAACTTGAAGATGGTTCTTGGTGTGCATTTGAAATTAAACTTGGTGTTAATGCTATTGATAAAGCAGCTGAAAATTTAATAAATATTTCAAATTCAATAAAAGAAGAAAAAGGAAAAAATCCCAAAATATTATGTGTTATATGTGCAATGAGTAATTTAGCATATATAAGACCTGATGGTGTTTATGTAATACCAATTACAGCACTTAAAAATTAGGAGTCTTAAGACTTCTTTTTATTATTTTAAAAAAAGTATTAATTTATTAAAAAAAATATGTTATTATTTAATAGTAGGAGAAAATATGAAAAAAATAGATAAAAAAATAATTATATTATCAAGTTTAATTTTATTTTTATTAGTAGTAATAAGTATAATATATAGTTTTAAGGGTAATGCTTTAAAAACAAATGAAAGTAGTTTAAATAAAAAATTAGCTATTTATGTTAAAGGCGATGGAGCAACTAAATATACAGCACAAAGTTCTATTCCTACAGGTTATTATATTTTAAATACCTCAAAAACATTTTGCGAAAATGGTGGAACAGTATCAAATTATGATAATAATGCAGGTACAGTTTTATTTACAACATTAGGTTCAGATGCTTGCAGTCTTTATTTTGATTATGAAACACCGGCAGATGTAACAATAAATGTTCCAACTCCAGAGTATATAAATGCACTTTATACCAAAAGTTTTTCAAATTGCTCTAATATGGATGGCAGCAGTGCAAATATAAATTGGGATTATAAATTAAATGGTATAAGACTAAAAAATATAACTAATATAAATGCAAGATGTGATTTGGATTTTACTCAAATTAGTAATCCAACATTATTATCTACAAAGGCAAGTACTACAGGAACAAGTGGTAATGGAACAATAAAAAATAGTACACATGGATATAGGTATCAAGGAAATAATCCAGATAATTATGTATGGTTTAATAATGAGATGTGGAGAATTATTGGATATGTACCAGTATGCACTACAAGTGGATGTTCATCAACAGTAAATAGAGTAAAAATAATAAGGAATTCTTCAATAGGAGCACTTGTTTATAAAGCAAATACTACAAGCGATGCAACATGGATGGATAGTACAATTCAAAAACTACTTAATACATGTTATTTAGGTAAAAAAAGTGATACAGATAGTACATGTGCAAGTTATTGTTATTCATATTATTCAAGTGGTTATAAACCAGTAGCAAAATGTGATTATAGTAGTATTGGAATAAATGCAAGTGATTATTATGGAAATATGATCGAAAGTGTATATTGGAATGTAGGAGAGCCATCATCTGGGTCATATGTAAACGCAGATAATCAATACACAAAAGAAATAGCAAGTTATACAAGTAGCACATCAAAAATAGGACTAATGTATGCAAGTGATTGGGGATATGCAATAGAAGGATTTACAGGAGTATTATATGGATCTTCAAGTTATATGAATAAAAACTGGTTATTTACAAATGGAAATGAATGGACAATGAGTATATATTCTTCGTCCACGCCTCTTCACGTGTATAATACCGGTGGCTTGGACTCTAGCAACTCGTATAACGGGTCTGCAGCAAGGCCAGCCCTTTATCTAAAATCTAATGTATACGTGGTAAGCGGAAGTGGAAGTGAGTCTGATCCATATATAATCGGAATGTAAGAACCTAAAATAACTAAATCATGGTCCGCTAGTATGGACTCGATTTGGGGAAAAATAAAAATTTAACAAATTAATAAATATATAAAAAAAGTGAAAGAAGGAAAATGATGAAGAAAAAAAATAATAAAATAATAGTAAGTTTAATATTAATAATAGTATTATTTAGTACATTATTAATAATTTTGTTTAAAAATAATAAAACAAAAACTTTTAATTATGAGGGAACAACAATTGCACTTACTATAGATGGAGTATCTTCATCATCATTTCCAAGTTCTGGGGCTTATACAGTAAACGTTACTTGTGATAATGCAAAAGGTAAATGGAATCCAAGTAATTGGGAATTAGAATTAACTAATATAACAGGAAAAGTTAAATGTGATGTAGCATTTACTACGAGTCCTGCTTTATTATCAAGCAAAATAACAACAGCAGGAACAAGTGGTAATGGAACAATAAAAAATAGTACACATGGATATAGGTATCAAGGAAATAATCCAGATAATTATGTATGGTTTAATAATGAAATGTGGAGAATAATTGGATATGTACCAGTATGCATGACAAGTGGATGTTCTTCAACTGTAAATAGAGTAAAAATAATAAGAAAAGAATCCATTGGAGGATTAGTTTATAAAGTAAATGCTACATCTGATTCAACATGGACAGATAGTACAATTCAAAAACTACTTAATACGTGTTATTTAGGTAAAAAAAGTGATACAGATAGTACATGCGCAAGTTATTGTTATTCATATTATTCAAGTAGTCAGAAAGCAGTAGCAAAATGTGATTATACAAATATTGGAATAAATGCAAGTGATTACTATGGAAATATGATAGAAAGTGTATATTGGAATGTAGGGGAACCATCATCAGGAACATATGTTAATGCGGATAGCCAATATACTAAAGAAATAGCACGTTATACAAGTAGTACTTCAAAAATAGGACTAATGTATGCAAGTGACTGGGGATATGCAATAGAAGGATTTACAGGAAAATTAGATAGTACTTCAAGTTATATGAATAAAAATTGGCTATTTACAAATGGATATGAATGGACAATGAGTGCATTTTATTCGTCGAAACCTCATAACGTGATAAGTGGCGGCTATTTGCTCAGCAGCGACTCGTATAACGGTTATGCAGCAAGGCCAGCCCTTTATCTAAAATCTAATGTATATGTCGTAAGTGGCAGTGGAAGTGAAGCTGATCCATATATAATCGGAATGTGATAACAAAACTTAACTAAATCGTGGTCTTGATAAGTGTGGACCAGATTTTTTTGAAAATATACTTGTAAACTTATATTTTTTTTGATAATATAAATATGGCTTTAAAAGCAAATAAACATTAATGTGGACTATTAATTTCGAGTGCCTGAAGAGGGTGAAATTATAGGAAGAAGCATTAAGGTGTAATAACGAAGGAGGGATAATTTTATGGCCGTTGTTTCTATGAGTTATTTATTAGAAGCAGGAGTTCATTTTGGACATCAAACAAAAAGATGGAATCCTAAAATGAAAGAGTACATTTTTAATTCAAGAGATGATATTTATATTATTGATCTTGAAAAAACTCAAAAATTACTAGAAGAAGCTTATAATGAAATTAAGACTATTGCTAGTAATGGAGGAAAGTTCTTATTTGTAGGAACTAAAAAACAATCAGGAGAAGTTGCAGTAGAAGAAGCACTTAGAAGTAATTCTTATTATGTAACTGAAAGATGGCTTGGAGGAACTTTAACTAATTTTAGAACTATTAGAAAAAGAGTTAAAAGACTTGAAGACATTGAAAAAATGGAAAGTGATGGAACATTTGATTTATTACCTAAAAAAGAAGTAATTAAGATTAAGAAAGAATATGATAAACTTAATACCTTACTTTGTGGTATACGTGAAATGGCTAAACTTCCACAAGCATTAATTATAGTTGATCCTAGAAAAGAATATAATGCTATTAAAGAAGCTAGAAAACTACATATTCCAGTATTTGGTGTAGTTGATACTAATGGCGATCCAGATTTAGTAGATTATGTTATACCAGGAAATGATGATGCTGTAAGAAGTATTAAAGTATTACTTGGAGTATTAACTAATGCTATTTGTGAAGCAAATGGTTTAGAGGTTGTTGATTATGTAACTGAAGAAGAAAAAAATAAGAAAAATGCTTCTATGGAAGAATTAATTAAAGATGAAGTAATTGATGAAAAAGTTAAAGAAGAAAAAGATAATGATGTATATCTTGTAACTGATATCATTGATGAAGAAGAAAATAAAGAAGAAAAAGTTGATGCAAAAGTAGAAAAAGAAGATATAAGTAAAAAAACACTTGCAGAACTTAAAGCAATTGCTAAAGAAAAAGGTATTAAAGGTTATTCTTCAATGAAAAAAGAAGAATTAATTAAAGCATTAAATTAAGGAGGAAAATATGGAAATAACTGCTAGTTTAGTAAAAGAATTACGTGAAATTACTGGCGCAGGAATGATGGATTGCAAAAAAGCCTTAACTGAATGCGATGGTGATAAAGATAAAGCAATTAATTATTTAAGAGAAAAAGGTATTGCTAAATCTGCTAAAAAAGAAGGTAGAATTGCATCTGAAGGTCTTGCAAATATTTATGTAAATGGAAATAATGCTGTTATTATTGAAGTAAATAGTGAAACTGACTTTGTAAGTAATAATGAAGAATTTAGAAGTTTTGTAGATACTTTAGGAAATGCTATTTTAAATAGTGATGCAAATACTATTGATGAAGCAAAAAATATTTCATATGAAGATGGAACTTTAAATGATTTAATTATTGCTAAAACTGCTAAAATTGGTGAAAAATTATCTTTAAGAAGATTTAGTAAAGTAACTAAAACTGATGAAGAAAATTTTGGAGCATATATTCATATGGGTGGTAAAATAGCTGTTCTTACAGTTATTAAAGGTGCTGATGAAACTGTTGCTAAAGAAGTTGCAATGCAAAGTGCTGCTATGAAGCCTCTATATGTATTTAGTAAAGATGTTCCTGCAGATGTATTAGATGCAGAAAAAGAAGTACAAAGAAATATTGCAATTAATGAAGGAAAACCTAAAGAAATTGCTGAAAAAATGGTTGAAGGAAGAATTAAAAAATACTATAAAGAAATTTGTCTTGCAGATCAACCATTTATCAAAAATGGAGATATCTCTGTAAATGAATATGTAACTAACAATGGTGGAGAGTTAATTAGTATGGTACGTTATGAAGTAGGCGAAGGTCTTGAAAAAAGAAATGAAAACTTTGCTGAAGAAGTAATGAACCAAATAAAATAATTTTTAAGAACTTAAGATTTTAAGTTCTTTTTTTTATATTCAATCATTATAATACTAATATTTGTAAGTATAAATAAAATATCATTATCAGGAAAATTTTTAATTTATTTAAACCTTTTTCATTGAACAAAAGTGGCAGAAACGGCAAAAAAGTTCAATGAAAGATGATTATTTTAAATAAAATTAACAAAATTATATCTATTTTTATTAAAAATATGTTATTATTAAATAGTAGAGTATAAAATATTTGGATGGTGAAAATATGGTAAAAATAAAAAATAAAAAAATATTATTATATTTTTTAATAATTGCTATTATTTTAACTTCTTTATTATTAATTTTTATTTATAATAATAAAAATAATTCTTATAATTTAAAAGAAAATAAAGTAACAAGAAATGATAATTTAGCAATTTATATTAAAGAAATTAATGATACTGAATATGTAAGAGCCGCTACTAAAGATATTCCTAAAGGTAATTATGTAATTAATATGGAATTATCAACATGTAAAAATAATGGTGTAATTACTTCTTATGATGCCAATAGTGGTACTGTTAATATTGATTTTATTGGAACTGATAGTTGTAAATTATATTTTTATTATGAAAAACCATTTGATATAAAATTAAATATAGAGGATACTAGTTATTTATTAGGAACATATTCTAAAAGTATTTCAAATTGTAATAAAATAAATTCTTCTGATATAAGTTGGAATAATAAATTAAATGGTTTTGAAGTAGCAAATGTTAATAACACAAAAGCAAATTGTGATTTAGTTTTTACTCCTAAAACAGTAGATAATTCAGAGTTATTATCAACAAAGGCAAGTACTGCTGGAACAAGTGGAAATGGAACAATAGTAGAAAGTACTCATGGATATAGATATCAAGGAAATAATCCAGATAATTATGTATGGTTTAATGATGAGATGTGGAGAATTATTGGATATGTACCAGTATGTTTAACAAGTGGATGTACATCCACTGAAAATAGAGTAAAAATAATAAGGAATTCTTCAATTGGAGGATTAGTTTATAAAGCAAATACTACATCTGATGCAACATGGACAGCTAGTACAATTCAAAAACTACTTAATACATGTTATTTAGGTAAAAAAAGTGATACAGATAGTACATGTGCAAGTTATTGTTATTCATATTATAGAACTAGTGAAAAGCCAGTAGCAAAATGTGATTATAGTAGTATAGGAATAAATGCAAGTGATTATTATGGAAATATGATAGAAAGTGTATATTGGAATGTAGGAGAACCATCATCTGCGACATTCGTTAGTGCAGATGACCAGTATACTAAAGAAATAGCAAGTTATACAAGTAGCACTTCAAAAATAGGACTAATGTATGCAAGTGATTGGGGATATGCAATAGAAGGATATACAGAAGTATTGGGAAGTAGTGGAAGTTCATATAATTATATGAATAAAAACTGGCTCTTTTCAAATGGATATGAATGGACAATGAGTGCATACTCTTCGTCTCAACCTCTTTATGTGTATAAAAATGGGTATTTGGTCAACAGCTACTCGTATATCGGGTATGCAGCAAGGCCAGTCTTGTATCTAAAATCTAATGTATATGTGGTAAGTGGAAGTGGAAGTGAGTCTGATCCATATATAATTGGAATGTAAGAATATAAAATAACTAAATCGTGGTCCGCTATTGTGAACCATATTTGAGAAAAAATTTAACAAAGAAAAAAGAAAGGAAAAGGTATAATGAAAATATTTCAAGAAAAATGTAAATCAAATCAAAGCTCGGAGGGGGGTTATTAATTGTAAAACATGTCTAGTGCTTTACAAAATCATGGTAAATTTTCTAAAGTAAGGGGTATAGATGCCTATATAATGAATATGATATTTGGTTATAAAGTATTAAATGGTGATGTATGTGGTTTCCTAGATACAACATTAAATAAAGTAATAAATACTTTAAATGATAGTAAGATATCATATCAAATAATAGATGTTGATAAAGATTCTATAATTAATGAGTTTGGTAAAATTAATTCATATCATAAGTATTTAGAAAAAGCATTAGAAAGTATAGATAAAAAGAAAAAAATTGATATACTTATAGAAAAGATTGAAAACTGTGATAATGAAAAATTAGAAAAAATAATTTAGGTAATAGAAAATGAATTCAAGTAATAATTTTAAAGAATTTTTAATATTAACTAAATATAAAGAATTTATAAATTTACTTGATGATGTAATAGAAAATATACTTAAAAAAGATATTTATTATAAAACTAAATTAAAAGAAACATGTATTAATTTATTATACTATATAAATAAAACAAATAATGAAGAAGATTATAATAAAAGAAATAGTTATAAAGTAGAAATAAATGAAAATAAAACTAATATAATTGATTTAAAAAATGAATTTAATTTTTTAGAATATAATTTTAAATTAATAAATAATAAAACAATAATTAATTTAACATTGAATTCTAAAAAAATATAAGAAAAGGAATAAAAAGAAATAAATATAAATTTAATAATAAAATAATAAATATATTAAAAAATTTGAAAGAAGGTAAATGATGAAGAAAAAAAATAAAAAAATAATAGTAAGTTTAATTTTATTAATAGTATTATTTAGTATAGTATTAATATTAATAATAAAAAATAATAAAACAAATACTTTTGATTATAAAGAGACTCAAATTGCACTTACTATAGATGGAGTATCTTCTTTATCATTTCCAAGTTCTGGAGAATATACAGTAAATGTTAGTTGTGATAATGCCATGGGTAGATGGAATGCTAAAACTTGGAAACTTGAAGTAACTAAAATAACTGGTATTCCAGCGTGTCAGATTTCATTTACTACAGGTTCGGACTTATTATCAAGCAAAATGACAACTGCTGGAACAAGTGGAAATGGAATAATAGTAGAAAGTACCCATGGATATAGATATCAAGGAAATAATCCAAATAATTATGTATGGTTTAATGATGAAATGTGGAGAATAATAGGATATGTACCAGTATGTTTAACAAGTGGATGTTCATCCACTGAAAATAGAGTAAAAATAATAAGAAAAGAAATTATTGGAGGGTTAGTTTATAAAGCAAATACTACAAATGATTCAACATGGATGGATAGTACAATTCAAAAACTACTAAATACATGTTATTTAGGTAAAAAAAGTGATACAGATAGTACATGTGCAAGTTATTGTTATTCATATTATACAAGTAGTAGGAAACCAGTAGCAAAATGTGATTATAGTAGTATTGGAATAAATGAAAGTGAATATTATGGAAGTATGATAGAAAGTGTTTATTGGAATGTAGGAGAGCCATCATCAGCATCATATGTTAATGCTGATAGCCAATATACTAAAGAAATAGCAAGTTATACAAGTAGCACATCAAAAATAGGACTAATGTATGCAAGTGATTGGGGATATGCAATAGAAGGATATACAGGAGCGTTAGGATATAAAGATGATCCAGATATTTATATGAAAAAAAACTGGCTCTTTTCAAATGGAAATGAATGGACAATGAGTGCACTCACTTCGTCCTACCCTTTTACCGCGGACTACCGCGGGTATTTGTACAACGAAGACACGTATGACAGTTGTGCAGCAAGGCCAGCCCTTTATCTAAAATCTAATGTGTATGTAGTAAGTGGAAGTGGAAGTGAGTCTGATCCATATATAATCGGAATGTAAGAATCTAAAAAAACTAAATCGTGGCCTGCTATTGTGGACCCGATTTTTTTGAAATTATTATAAATTGTAAATAGATTTGTATTATTCTTATATTAAACTAAAATATATGTAAATTGATTTATAACATATAATGTAGTATAATTAATTTACATTTGAGGTGAAAAATGAAAAAATTATGGAAGAATAATAGGGTGGTTTTTGTTCTTGTGATAATACTTATTATATGTTTTATTTCAATAATAGGAGTTACTCTAACATTCTTTTATTCAAAAGATACATCTACTTATGGTAATAGACTAGATAATATTGAAAAATATCCTATATCAAATGAATTTAAAGCAAGTTATAAAGATAAAATGCTTGAAAATGAAAATGTAAAAAGTATCAATTTTGATATTAAAGGAAGAATTATTTATATTACAGTTAGTTTTGATGAAAATATTAATTTAGAAAAAGCAAAAAGTGTTATATCAAGTAGTATAACTGAATTTAGTGAAGAAATACTTAGTTATTATGATATACAATTTATATTAAAAAGTGATAATTTTACTATAATGGCTTCAAAAAATGCTGCTTCTGAAATAATATCATGGAATAATAATACTCCTATTAAAGAAGAGGAAGAAAATGAAGAAGAAAAATAAAATAATTATAACTATTATTAGTATTATAGTTATAATTTGTCTTACTATTTTTGGAATATATATTTATTTAAATACTAATAAATTAACTGTATCTGAAAAGAATTGGATAGATGAAAATAGTTCAAAATCAACTTTAATTAATGTTAATGTACTTAATAATAGTGCTGTTTTTGGTAATAATGGTGTAGGTATATTTTATGATTTTTTATCATCATTTAAAGAGTATTATAGTCTTAATATAAATAATGTTACATATAATTATGGATCTAATGTAGTAGGAGTTAAATTAGGTATTAAAATTAATCCAAATGAAAATGATGTAATAATATATACGGATCATTATGTATTAATTAGTAATAATAGCGAAATAATTACAACACCTTCTGATATTGAAGGAAAAACAGTATCAATACTATCATCTGATTTATCTTATGTAAGTAAATATTTAAGTGGTTATAATTTAACATTTCAATCTTTTGATAATATAGACTCATTAATTACTAGTGATAATAAATATGCTATTGTTCCGCTTCATTTATATTTAGATAATATACTTACGAATAATAAAGAAATTATCTATCATTTTGGTGACATTAATATTTATTATACTTTAAGTGTTACTGATGATATATTTGGTTCTGTAATTAAAAAATATTATGAAATATGGAAAGAAAATTTTGAAGAAACATATGATCAAAATTTATTTACATTAGTATCAAATAAATTAAATTTAACTGATAGTGAAATTGATGAAATGCGTAGTGTTAATTATAAATATGGCTATGTTAATAATTCTCCATATGAAGTAATTTCTGGTGGTAATTATGGAGGTATTGTAGCAGTTTACCTAAGAAGATTTATGTCTTTTGCTGATGTTGATTTTACTTTTAAAAAATATAATAATTTTGCTAAATTTAATAAAGCATTAACTAATAATGAAATAGATGCTTATTTTGGTTATTTAAATATTAATGATAGTTTTTATAAAACTCAAAGTGGTGTTGATGTAAATTATGTAATATGTGCAAATATGAAAAACAATATTGTACTTAGTAATTTAAATTCATTAAGTGGTAAAGAAGTATATGTTCAAAACAATTCTCTTTTATATACATATTTAAATAATATTTCTGATGTAACTATTAAAACATATAAAAATTCTGATGAACTTGTTAAATTAAATAAAAAAGATACTATTATTTTACTTGATAGTAATATATATGAATATTATAAAAATCATGGTCTTGAAAATTATACTATAAGAACAAGTGGAAGTTTAAAAGAAGTATATAGTTTTAGAGTAAAAAATAATAGTGCTTTATATAAATTATTAAATAAATATATTTCTATATTAGATAGCCATAAAATACTTAATGAAGGAATTAATAATCATACTCAAACTGTTAAATATGGTAGAGTTTTAAGTTTACTTGCTAAATACTTTATATATTTTTTAGTATTATTTCTTATAGTTGCATATTTTGTAATTAGAAAAACTAAAAAAATAACTATTGCTAAAAAAATTAAAAAAGATGATAAAATGCGTTTTATTGATCAATTAACTTTACTTAAAAATAGAAATTATTTAAATGAAAATATTAAATCATGGAATAATAATACTATTTATCCCCAAACAATACTTATTGTTGATTTAAATCATGTTCAAGATATAAATGATACAAAAGGGTATGAAGAAGGAGATAAACAAATTAAAGCTGCCGCTAATATATTAATTAAATATCAATTAGATAATTCTGATATTATTAGAACAGATGGTAATGAGTTTGTAGTATACTTAGTTGGTTATGATCAAAAACAAATAACTAATTATATTCACAAATTAAATAAAGAATTTAAAAAATTACCTTATGATTATGGTGCAGAATTTGGTTATTCAATGATAATTGATGATATTAAAACTATTGAGGATGCTTTAAATGAAGCCACTAAAGTATTAAAAAAACAAAAGGAAGTAAATGAAAAAAAGAATTAAAAGATTTTATAAAAGATTTATGAAGGTAATTAATAGAAGTGATATGAAATTGTTACCAGGAAGTCTTACATTTTTTATGATACTTGCACTTGTTCCTACACTTACACTTCTTACTTATCTTGCATCAGTTCTTAATTTATCTGTTGATTTTATTTATAATTTTTTGGAAAAAGCATTTTCTAATGATGTTGCTTCATTACTACTTAGTACATCAACTGTTTTAAATCCTGGAATTAAACTTACAATTGTTTTAGTGGTATGTTATTACATAGCAAGTAATGGTATGGATAGTGTAATTGTATGCTCAAATACTATTTATAATATTAAAGAAAGTAATTGGCTTAAAAGAAGATTTAAAGCAATAGGAATGTCTATTATATTAGTTGTTCTTTTAACATTCCTATTATTAGTTCCAGTATTTGGAAATACTATTATTAATTTAATTACTAAAGTTAATTTAAATGCCTCAATTACAAATATAATATTAAAAGTATTTAGTTATTTACGTAGTCCTATTATGATATTTATATTATTCTTTTTAATAAAAATAATATATACTATTGCTCCAAACAAAAAAATTAAAAGTCATAATACAAATTATGGAGCTTTATTTACTACAATTTTATGGACTATAGTTACTGAAATATATTCTAAATATATTCTTAATTATGCATCTTATACTTCATTTTATGGTGGCCTTGCAAATATTTGTGTTCTAATGATTTGGTTTTATTTTCTTTCATATATATTTGTTATTGGTATGGCTTTAAATTATCAAAAAGAAAATGAAGATTTGGAAAATTCTGTTAATATAAAAAAAGAAAATTAGTATATATTATTAATATGTACACAGATATTACTTAGTACATGATTTATTGTCTTAATATCAATCTAGCATATTAAAGCTAACGATATTAAGAAGTAATACTCTAAAAAAAGAAGGTTTGTTCCTTCTTTTTTTATAATTTACTAATTCTTTTATTACTTTCCAGTAGATTAAATAGGGTAGTTTCTACTTTACTAGAAAATTCTAAAGCACTATCAATATCCTCAGGTACATTTCTTAATGCCATATTTTTATATTTTTTAATATCATTATTGTCTTTTTTTATAAATACACCTAATATACATATTGTATCGTCTTGTAATCTTTTAAAAATTATTCTTGTTTGATATTCTTTTATTTCATAAAAATATTTTAATTTACCATTATTAGTTAGTCTTTTTATTTTATTACCAGTAAGTGTATTATTTTTAAAATCAGTAAGTAAATCTAAAATACTTTCGTAATATTCTTCAGGTATATCTTTAAGATCAGAAATAATTTTAGCATTTAAAGGGTTAATTTCACTAGTAGCATAAATTATTTTTTTAGCATTTAAATTTTCATTAATAGTATTATCAACTGTTTCTTCTATTTCATCAAAAGAATATAGTTTCTTTTCTCTTGTTTCATAAAATGCTTTAATTTTTAAATATTTTTCTAATAAATTATAGTAATTTTCAACAATTTCTTTTCTTTCTATATTAGAATTATTTAAATCTTTATCTAATAAAAATTCATAGTATGTTAAAAGTTCATTTATTATTTCATCCATTAATTTATTTAATACATAATCTAATTCATTATCATTTTTAAAAGCATTTTTATAGTTTTCTAAATAATCATTTATTTCGTAATGTTGAATAGATAGTATTTGGGATTTTAGTAATGTTACAGCATTATCTAAATAATTTTTTTTATTTGGATTTATTTCAATTTTATCTGTTTCTTGAAAACCTATTTTTAATATATTTGGAATTTGTTCATACTTTTGATTAATAAAATTTGCTTGTCTTTCATCATCTTTAGATTTAATTTTTTGACTATAATAATTTATCTCATTTTCTAGTATTACAAGTTCTTTATCAGTTATCATAAAATTATTATTTGCCCATAAAAGAACTTTTTTTATATTTTCTGTTACTTTAAAAGATATAGGTATATTTATATTTACTGAAGATAAAAAAATATCACAATAATTTTTATATAAATTATATAAGCTTATTTCTTTAATTAGTATTTCTTGATTATTAATTAGATTATTTTTTAAATTATTAAGGTTATTTATTAAATCATTAATTAAACTTATGTTATTTTCATTATTTGCTTTTACTAATCGATTTAAAAATATTTTAGAGTATGAATCATTTTGATATATAGTATCTAGTAATAAACAAATACTTATTTTATTATCATTAATAATATCTATATCATTATTTAGTAAAGAGATAGCTTCTTTTAATAAGTCTATATTTATTACATTTAAATTAAAATCATTATTTTTTTGTTTACCATTTTCTAAAAACTTATTAACTATTATTTTAATTTTTTCCATTACATTCACCACTATAATTATAAAATATATTACTTATTTATTTCAATTATAATTTGCATATTTTTTTCTCTTTATAAACATAATTATATTGTATGGAAAATATATATAATGAAAATATTATTAAATTATTTAAAAGTGCAGAAAAAGAAAGAGAAAAATTAAATCATCAGTATGTTGGAACAGAACATATGCTTCTTGCAATATTAAAAAGTGATGCTAAAATTAATAATTATTTAAAAAAATATAATCTTAATTATGATAGATTTTATAATACTTTAAAAGAAAATTTACCTTCAGAAAATAAAAAAATTAATAATAATATATATACTCCTTTATTAAAAAAAATTATTTTATCATGTGAAGATAATATAAATGAAGAAAAAATTTTGTATAATATATTTAATGTTGGTGAAGGAGTTGCTATAAGACTTCTTATGAATATGAATATTGATGTTGATACAATATATAATTATTTAAAAAATGATAATAGTTTTGACAACTTATTAATTTATAAATATGGCAAAGTATTAAATAAATGTGTTGATTTTAATGAAAAAGTAATAGGTAGAGAAAAAGAAATTAATTTAATTTTAGAAACATTACTTCGTAAAAAGAAAAATAATCCTTTGTTAATAGGAGATGCTGGGGTTGGTAAAAGTGCCATTATTGAGGAAATTGCAAGAATGATAGTAAGTGGTAATATTTATGAAAAATTTTGTGATAAAGTAATTGTAGAACTTTCAATGGGAAGTTTAATATCTGGAACTAAATATCGTGGTGAGTTTGAAGAAAGATTAAATAATATAATAAAAGAACTAAATGATAATCAAAATATTATTTTATTTATTGATGAAATTCATACAATGGCAAATGCTGGAGCTGCAGAAGGGGCAATAAGCGCAGGTGATATATTAAAGCCATTTTTAGCAAGAGGTGATATTAAATGTATTGGTGCCACTACTAAAGAAGAATATGAAAAATATATTTTAAAAGATAAAGCACTTTCCCGAAGATTTGAAACAATTTTTATAAAAGAACCAAATGAAGAAGAAACAATTAATATATTAAAAAAAGTTAAATATGAGTATATTAATTATCATAAGGTAAATATTAGTGATGAAAATATAAAAATATTAGTGCATTTAGCAAATGTTTATTATCCAAATAAAAAAAATCCTGATAAGGCTTTAGAACTTTTAGATAGTACTTTAAGTTATGTTAAACTTAAAGAAACTAATGGAGTTATTAAAGAAAAAGAATTACTACTTAAAAATATTGAAAATAAAAAATTATATAATTTAGAAATTGGTAATTTTAAAGAAGCATTAGTAAAAAGTAAAGAAGAAAATAATATAAGAAAAGATTTAGAATTAATTAAAAGTGGAAAAAATCTTTATGTTAAAAAAGAAGATATATTAAATGTTTTAGAACTTAAAGATAATATTATTGATAAAAATAAAAAAATTAAAATTATTAATGATAAATTAAATGGTTTTTATAGTAAAAATATTATTAACAAAATAATAAAGAAGATAAATAATAATAAAATAAGTATATTAACTTTTGTAGGTGATTATAAAAATATAATTAAAGATATTTCTTATTATTTAAATTATGAAATAATAAAGGTAAATGATAATATACCTAAAATTATGAATAAATTAAAGTATAACCCATCTATTATATTAATTGTTAATAGTTTAGATAATTATAATTTTAATAATATTATTAAACAAGCTAAAGAAAATAATTTAGTAGAATATAATGATGAATATATTAGTTTTAATAATGTAATTGTAATATATACTATAAAGGAAAATAATATTGGTTTTATAAATAAAAATGTTGATAGTGATATAATTTATTTTGATAAAGTTAATATATAAAAAGACTATATTGAAATAAAATGTAACCTATAAAGTGGACTCTAAAAAAAAGAGAGACCTACTTTATAGGTTTTTATTATGTCTTATTGTATAATATAAGAAAGTTGGTGATAATAATGTCAAAAATATTATTTACAGATGCTCAAGTAAAAAAA
>JAQXPH010000030.1 GCA_029100545.1 bacterium
ATATTTTATTTTTTCTTCTTTTGTATGTGTTTTATTTTTTCCACCTTTTGGTCTTCCCATAAAATCATCTCCTATCTTAATTATACCAAAAGAAAAGTAGGCACAATCTTTTTTGTGTCTACTTATATCTTACAACTTCAAAATTTAAGTAGACTTTTTTATAAATGTTTTTCAATTTGTTCATCTTGGCTATAAAATCTCTCAAAAATCAAATATTTTCGACCATCTTTTATAAAAACATCCGTCTTTTCAGTACTTTTATCTTTGAAAACTGTATCACAATTGATAGTAAAATATTTTGGACTAAAAATCATACATAGTTTGTTACTAGCCCAATGTGGTTCTAATACATTTTTATCAACATCTGAAAAAATACTTGGATATTGTGCATGTGAATGATAACAACCTATCACTTCCATATTTTTTTGTTTTGCAAAAGCTATAGCTCTACTTTCATAAAACAAAGGAAATTTAAATTCATTATTTGTTCCCTTTATATTTGCTTCGCAATACATTTGCTCTACATAAAAATGTAATACACCCTGAATTTCTTTTACATGCCCTAGCAAATATCCTCCACATTCATGAAATTCATCTATATATGAATGTTTTATAATTGCTTCAGAAACATTTAAATTCATTATTACAACTGATTTCATATTTTCCTCTTTCTAAAAAGAAGAAGACTATTTAGCTTCTTCTTGGGCTCTAGTTTCTCTAATAACTGTAATTTTTATAGTACCTGGATATTGCATTTCTTTTTCAATTTTTTCTTTCATTTCTCTAGCTATTTTATAACTTTCTAAATCATCAATTTCCTCTGGTTTAACCATTACTCTTACTTCTCTTCCAGCCTGCATTGCATAAGTTTTTTCAACACCTTCAAAAGAATTACCTATACTTTCAAGTTGTTCAAGTCTTTTTATATAATTTTCAATAGAATCATTTCTTGCGCCTGGTCTTGCAGCACTTAAAGTATCCGCAACTTGAACAAGATTAGCAATAATACTTTTTGGTTCTTTTCCACCATGGTGAGATATTATAGCATCTAAAACTACTTCATTTTCATGATATTTTTTTGCAATATCGTATCCTATATCAACATGACTACCTTCAACTTCAAAATCAATTGCCTTGCCAATATCGTGTAATAAACCTGCTCTTTTAGCAAGATTAATATTTTCATCAAGTTCACTAGCCATAAGGCCACATAAATTAGCCACTTCAATAGAATGTTTTAATGCATTTTGACCATAACTAGTACGATAATTTAATTTACCTATTAAATGTAGAAGTTCTGGATCTATTTTAGTAAGTCCTAATTCATTCATAGTTTTATTACCAAGTTCAGTTATTTTATTATCAATATCTTTAACTGTTTTATCATAAACTTCTTCAATTCTTGCTGGGTGAATGCGTCCATCTTTTATTAAAGTTTCAATAGTAATTTTAGCAATTTCTCTACGTAATGGATCAAATGAAGAAATTACTATTGCTTCTGGTGTATCGTCAATAATTAAATCAACACCAGTAACCGCCTCAATTGTTCTAATGTTTCTTCCTTCACGGCCTATTAAACGACCTTTCATTTCATCATTTGGAAGTTCAATTGTACTTACTGTTTGAAGTCCAACAACATCGTCTGAATATCTTTCCATTGCACCAACAATTAATTGTTTGGCCTTTTCACTTGCCTCAAGTTTAGCCTTTGACATTTCATCTTGAATGTATTGAGCAATTTCTTTACTAATATCATTTTCAACACGATTCATAATTTGCTTTTTGGCATTTTCTTTACTTAAGCCAGATATTTTTTCTAATTTTTCTAATTCCTCTTTTAAAAGAGTATCCATTTTATTCTCTTTTTCTTGGATATTTTGAATTCTTGACATAAGATTATTTTCTTTTTCATCTAAAGAAGCATCTCTTCGTTGAAGCATTTCTTCTCTTTTATCAAGATTGTTTTCACGACTAATTAATCGATTTTCTGATTCTTTTAATTCTTGTTTTTTCTCTTTTATTTCAGCTTCAGTTTGTTGTTTCAATCTAAAACTTTCTTCTTTAAGAAGTAAAAGATTATCTCTTTTTTGTTTATCTGCCTCTTTTTTGGCATCTTCGATTATTTTACTTGCTATATTAGAACGCTTTTTATTTATAAGGAAAAAAATTATAAATACTAAAGCAGCACCAAATATCAATCCAATAATAAGAGTTAAAATGGAAGATTTTGTTAATTCCATTTTATCCTCACTTTCTTTTAGAAATATAAAATCTCTATAATTCAATTATATATTTTTTTAGGAATTTTAGCAATAGCAAAATAAATAACCAAAATAAAATAATTTATCACTATTTATATATTTCAAATATTATAAAAAAAATAATGAAATATTTTTATTCATTATTTTCATTTGAATTTAAATTAATGTTTCCTACACTACCTTTAATATTAAGACCTACAAATCCATTTCCATATTCAAAATCATCAGAAATTTTTTCATTATTTACTGTAATATTTCCTAAGTCTTTTTCTATTTTAATTTTATAATCATCTAAAGAATTAAATAAATTAACTGTCAAATCCCCAACTCCAGCAGTAATTTTATTATTTCCTTTAAATACCGAAGATATTTCACATTTACCAACACCAATTGTCAAATCTAAATTATAAAAATTAGCATTATTAATAATAAGTGTTCCAGCTCCCCCACGTATTTTTGCTTCATCTAACACTTCAACTTTTTCAATTTCAACTTTTCCAGCACCTTGCTTTAAAGAAAGTTCTTTAGTAGATAAGTTTTCAATTTCTATTGTTCCAGCTCCAGTAGTAAGTTCAAAATCATTAAAAATTTGATTATCAGGAATTGTAATAATTAAATTACTATCCTTAACATTTATTGAAACAGATATTTTTTCTTCTTTTATTTCAATTTCATTATTTTCATTTTCAAGTTTTATATTTTTATTATTTGTTTCAATAATAAAATTATCTCCTTTTTTTATAATCAAATTTGAATAAGATAAATTTATATCAATATCATCTATTTGTTTAATATCATCATATATTACTTTATTTTCACTATATAAAAAGTCCTTGCTCATAAATTTTTTAAATACATTAAACTTTCCACTTACGAAACCATAAATGGCAAATATTATTAATGCAAATATTATTAATTTAAAAAGTCTTTTTATCATTTAATTTCTACACCCCCAAAAATACAAATGGCATCAATATAAATAGTTATTTCTTTTTCACTTGTAACATTTTTAGTCTTATCTTCAACATTACCGAAAAATGGTATAGATTTTATTTTAATTTTTACATTTTCAGGAACGTATATATTAATTCCACCAAATATAGATAAAGTACTAATTACAATATCTTTTTGAATAGTTGCATTAGTTAAATCTAGTTTAATTTCTCCGAAAATGGATTTTGCATTAATATTTTGAACATTTTCTTTATCAAAATTAACTTTTTGAGTTCCAAATACTGCATAGTAATCATTATCATTTGAATTATTTTCTAATTTTTTTATTTCTTTATTATTAATATTTAAAACATCTTTAAATAAAATTAACAATCCAACTGAAATTAGTAATGCTGGTAATAATAATTTAATTAATAAACCATATTCAATTAAATCTCTTGATGCTAAAAATAACCAAATACCTAAAATTAAAAATATTAAACTTGGTGTTTTATCATTATCTTCAATTAAACCTATTAATGATGGAACAATGATAAATAAAGTCCACCAACCTTCAAAAAAGATATTAATATTTGTTATGCCAAAAGCATTTAATCCTAATATTAATCCTATAAAAATCAGAAGAAAACCAATAAAATATTTAATATATTTTTTCATAATAACACTACCTTCTTTCTACTACTAAATTATACCATTTATCTAATAATATGTAAATTTTATTCAATAAATAACTATAATAATGTTTACTTATTAATTTCATTTATAATCTCATTACCGTGAGTTTTAATTTTTATTGGTGATAATATATTTGATTTTTTTAATTGTTCAATAGTTTTGGGTTTTAATTCTACTAACTTATCTAATTCATCATTAGTAAACACATAATAAGCAGGTATCTTCATTTCATTTGATCTTATTTTTCGAAAATCAATTAATCTTTCTTTTAATGTATTATCTAAATCCTCATTTTTTAAAATTATTAAATCATTACAGTATTTATTTTTATAATAATCATAATAATTAATATTTTCATCGCATGATAAAGCAATATAGTTTTTTGCAATTTCTTCCATTTCTTTTCTTGAACAAATATATGAATCCTTATCATGATCTAAATCATATTGAATTTGTCTTACCAAAGCATCTGCTCTTAAAACTTTATATTTAATTTCTTTAGGTGCTTTACTTGTATTTAAGATAGTATCCTGATTAGCCGCTACTACAAGAACTTTTCTATAATAATCAAAATTTTTAGAAGTTAATATTTTTTTTATTGTAGAAGTTTTACTTTCCCATATTTTTCTTACTACTTCTCTTTGAGCTTCAACCTGTCTAAGTGGTGAATACATTCCTTTTCTAACTTTTTTACCATTTAAAGTATATTCTCTTATAAAATCGCCCTTTTCATTGACTGTAATATTGCCAAATAAATTTTTACATTCAATATAATAAGTAAATATGGGTGTAATTAAGATATAATCAATTTGAGCGGTTAAATCTTGAAATTTTAATTTTATATCTCTTAATACATACATTCCAATATTTGCTTTTTTTAATTGATAAGATATTTCGTTTTCACCATCTAATCCTTTTTTTACAATATATAATTCATTTAATAAATTATCATTATTAGAATATTCTTCATTTAATTTTTTTAAGGCATCATACTTTTCTTTTAAATCCGTATTTTCTTTATAAATAATTGTATCTTTAAATCTTAAAGCATCTAATGCACTACTTACTATTCCCATATTAATATCACCACATTAATTATATCATATATAATTTTTATTGTTTCATACTTTTAATTTTAGACCCGATTTTTGGAGTTCAATTTTCAAAAAAAGTTTATTTTTTATTAAAAATTGAACTCTAAAAATCAATGGTAAATATTGATATTTATTATGTCATATTTTATTAAAATTCCCTAGTAGATTCTTGTCTTACTAGGGAATTATTTATATTAATTTAAATAGAATTATCAACTACAACTTCATTTGAATAGTCACTATATATTTTTTCATTTAATTGGTTATATACATATACTCTTGCTACATATATCTTACTTTCTTTCACATCTACAGTAACTGGTGTTCCAAATGTTGTTTCAATTGTATCAACTAAAGTCAAAGTATTACCATTTTTTTCATATAATTCATATCCTGAAA
>JAQXPH010000031.1 GCA_029100545.1 bacterium
AAATAGTTTCTTAGCCAAAAAAATATAGCCTGAATAAAAATCCATTGAAATATGTTTAACTTTATCACGCTCCTTTTTTGAATATCTTTTAAAATATTTTTCTAAATCTCTAGACTTTCTAGAATCATTAATATCAAAAATATTACCTTTATCATTATTAGTTATAATAAAAGCCATTTTACCATTTGTATCTTTAGTGGCTTTAAATTCATCCCAGTTCATAGAAATTGGTAACGTTGAATGACGTAAGACTGTATGTGAAGAAATTTCATTTAATTTTCTATCAATTTTAGAAACAGAAACATCTAATCTTGTAGCAATATCTTTTTCACTTTGTTTTTGCATTAATTCAAGACTAATTTGAAGTTCAGTATTATTAGAGATATTTTTATATTTGTCTACTAGGTTAGTTTCAGCAATAAATGTATTATTACAATTTTTACAATAAAATCTTTGCTTATGAAGAATTAATAAAGAATAACAATTAGAAATTTTTGGTATTTTAATTTTGCAATTCCTTTTAAAACCCCACTTTATAATATCGTTATGAGATTCATTAACAATGCCACAGCATGGACAATATTCTGGAATATAAGTTAAAACACCTTCAATAATCTTATAATTTCTATTTTTGATAACTTTTTCTTCAATATTATTAAAAATATTGATGTTACTATCTTTTATATTTAATAAATTTAGTATATAATCATTATTGGACATGTAATCACAACCTTTCAATGTTTAATCCAATTACATTGTATCAGATTACATGTCTTTTTTATATAAAAAATAGCGTGATGATTTTACACTCACCAACACTATTTATAATACAACCCTAGATTTTTCTAGTCTTTTTTATTTTTTTTTGATAATATAAATATGGTGGTAAAATATGTATGATGTAATAATTATTGGCGCAGGTCCCTCTGGAATAATGACTGCTTATGAATTAATTCAAAAAACTAAAAATAAAAAAATATTATTAATTGAACACGGTAAAAGTATAAAAAATAGAGTTTGTCCTTTAGCATTAAATGGAAAATGCATTCATTGTAAACCATATTGTAATATTACTTCAGGTTTTTCTGGAGCTGGAGCATTTTCTGATGGAAAACTAAATTCTTATCATTTATCTAATACCGGTAAAAAAGATGAGATTTATTTAGGTGGTAATGATGGCGGTTATTTTCGAAAATATTATGATATAAGTGTAATAAAAGATATAATTAGTTATACAGATGAAGTTTATGTTAAATTTGGAGCAGATCCTACTTTAGAAGGTGTTAAGTTTCAAAAAGAAGTTAGTAAGTTACAAAAAAAGTCCTATAAAAATGGACTAGAACTAGTAAGTTTTCCAATAAGACATATAGGAACTGAAAAAACACATGAACTTTTTGCTAAACTTGAAGATTATTTACTTGAATATATTGATATAAAATTTAATACTACAGTAGAGGATTTAATAATTGAAAATAACGAATGTAAAGGTGTAAAAATATTTAATAGTTTAAAACCTAAAGATAAAGAAGAAATATATGGTAAAAATATTGTTTTAGCAGTAGGAAGAGTTGGGGCAAATTTTTTATCTGATTTATGTGATAAACATAATATTGCATCTTCTTGTGGTTCAGTAGATATTGGAATTCGTTATGAACTACCTGACAAAGTAATGGAAAAAATTAATAAATATTTATATGAAGGAAAATTTATAGGAAGAGTAGGTATATTTGGTGATAAGGTTAGAACTTTTTGTCAAAATCCAAGTGGCTTTGTTTCAAATGAAGTATATGATGAAAACATAATTCTTGCAAATGGCCACTCATATAAAGAAAAGAAAAGTAATAATACAAATCTTGCAATACTTGCATCTCATCATTTTACATCGCCATTTGATAAACCTTTAGAATATGGAAGAAATATTGCTAAAAATCTAAATGAACTTGGTGGGGGAAAATTAGTAGTTCAAAGATTTGGTGATTTAATCAATGGTCATAGATCATATGAAAAAGATATAAAAAATAATAGTGTAGTTCCTACTTTAAAAGATGCAAGTGCAGGAGATATTTCCTTTGGACTTAGTTATCGAACTGTTACTGATATTATTGCTATGATTAAAAAGGTTGATAAAGTTGTACCAGGTTTTGCTAATCCAGATAATTTAATGTATGGCCCAGAAATTAAATTTTATAGTAATGTTATTACCCTTAATAAAGATTTTGAAACAAATATAAAAAATTTATACTCGATAGGTGATGGAGCAGGACTTACAACTGGCCTTATTATGGCTTCATCTTCGGGAGTACAAATGGGAAGAATTTTAGCAAATAAAATTAATTAATATTATTTTCTATTACATTTTTAGCACATTCTAAATAAGTTCTAAGAAGATTTCCAGCTCCTAGTTTTGTTCCTCCAAAGTATCTTACAATAACAATTAAATGACTATTTAAGTTGTGATAAATTAATTGATTATATATTTGCATTCCAGCACTATTATGAGGCTCTTTATCATCAGATTTACCTTGTTTAGAATTTAATATATATGCATAAGGAAAATGCTTTGCTTTAGTATTTTCTTTTTTTAAATTATTAATAATTTCTTTTACTTCTTTTTCATCTTCAATCTTATATAGAAATGCTATAAATTTTGATTTTTTAATAGTTAACTCATATTTATTTAATAACATATAAACCTCTTTTTAATTATATCTTATTTTAGTAAAAAAATGTAGTATAATATAGGTGGTGGATGTATGTTTAAAGAAGAATTAAAATTAGTACCACATAAACCAGGTTCTTATCAAATGATTGATAAAAATGGTGTAATTATTTATGTAGGCAAAGCAAAAGATTTGAATAAGCGCTTACATTCTTATTTTCGTGGAACAGTAACTGGTAAAACTGCTTTAATGGTTAGTGAAGTAGATCATTTTACATACATTGTTACTAAAACTGAAACAGAAAGTTTTATTTTAGAAATAAATTTAATAAAAAAATATAATCCAAAATATAATATACTTCTTAAAGATGATAAGACTTATCCATATATTGAATATATTTCTAAACCTTATCCTATGCTTAAAGTATCAAGATATATTTCTGTAAATAAGAGTATGAAAAAGACTTTGTTTGGTCCATATCCTAATGCTTATGCCGCCAGAAGAATAGTAAATTTAATTAATAGATTATATCCTTTAAAAAAATGTGAAGGTATGCCTAAAGATGTCTGCCTTTTTTATCATATTCATGAATGTCTTGGCTATTGTCAAAAAAATGTAAGTGAAGAAAAAATTAAAACTATGGAAAATGAAATACTTTCATTTTTTAAAGGAAATGACAAAATAATAATTGATAAAATTATGGAGCAAATTGATTTTTTCTCAAATAATTTAAATTTTGAAAAAGCCTTAGAACTAAAAAATGAACTAGATTATATTAATTATATTTTAGATAAACAAAAAGTTCAAACTAATGATTTTGTTAATAAAGATGTAATAGCATCATATATTATAAATAATTATTTATCTATTCAAATACTTTTTATAAGATCTGGTAAACTATTAGGTTCCCATAATAATATAATAAATATTATAGAAAATGAAACTGATGAATTATCTTCTTATATTTATTCATTTTATTTAAAACATGAACAGCCAAAGGAAGTTTTAGTGGAAGAAAATGTAGATATTAAAATATTATCAGAACTTTTAAATAACATAAAATTTATTTGCCCTTTAAAAGGTAATAAAAAAGAATTAATTAAATTATGTAAAGAAAATGCGAAAATATCTTTAGAAAATGATATAGATAGATTTAAAAATGATGAAAAAAGAGTTTTTGAGGCAAATGATAATTTAAGAAAATTTTTAAATTTAGATAGTTTATATCGAATTGATGCATTTGATAATTCAAATCTATTTGGTTCTTTTTCGGTAGGTGCTATGGTTGTATTTAAAAATGGTAAACCTAGTAAAAAAGATTATCGTAAATATAAAATATCCGTTGAAAAAAATGATGATTATCATATGATGAAAGAAGTTATTTATCGAAGATATTACCGAGCATTAATTGAAAAAACTGAATTACCAAATCTTATTATAGTAGATGGCGCTATTAATCAAATTAATGCTTGTAAAGAAACATTAAATAGTTTAAATATTAATATAAAAGTATGTGGTCTTAAAAAAGATAATAATCATAAAACAAAGTGTTTAATAGATGGTGATACTTTAAATGAAATAGATTTAACTAGTAATAATGATGTTTTTAATTATCTAACTAGAATTCAAGATGAAGTACATAATTTTGTTATTAATTATCATCGAACTATTAGAGATAAAGGAACTTTAAAAAGTATGCTATCTAATGTAAATGGACTTGGTAATAAAAGAATTAATGAATTGCTTAAAAAATATGGCTCAATAAATAAAATTAAAGATGCAAGTGTAGAACAACTTTCTAAAATAATTCCAGAAAATATTGCAATAGAATTAAAAAAATATTTAGAATAAATTATAATTTTATGGTATACTACATTACACAAGGAGATTTATGCTAATTGAAAGAGGATATCAAAATAATTTTGGTGGATTTTTTCCAAATATAATTAATGTTTCTTTTTCATCTATAACAGAATTTAAAAATTTTGCTGGTGATCTTTTGAAAGAAACTAAGAAGGAAAAGAATTTTTTTGTTACTGATAAAGATGAATATGATGGAATATATTTATATAAAATAAAAAATCTTGCTGAGAAAGATTATGCTTTTAGAATTTATAGAGATTTTGATAAATATTCATTTCGTAGACATTACGATGATTATTTAATTGATAAATTACAGCAAAAGCAAAAAAATATTAAAGAAATAGATTTTCCTATTGGAGTTGCTACAATTGAAAATTATGTTATTGGGCAGGTAATTTATTTATATGAGAATTGTCAAACATTATTTGAATATTTGCAAAGTATTAAATATAGTCAAAATTTTGAAAAGAAGTATTATGAATTATTATATAAAGTATTAAGATTAATAAAAATGCTTTATGATAATGAAATTTATTATATTGATGTTCATCCAAATAATTTTTTAATGCTTGAAAATGGTGATATAAAAATCATTGATTTTGAAAACCATTCAATTGATTTGTCAAGTAATGGCATTAACTATTTAAAAAATAATTTATTATATATTATAAATTTAATAAATGAAATGTTTGGTTTTGATAGTATTGTGTCATATGATTTTACTTTAGAAGAAACTTATGAAAAAGTGTTAAGTAAAATTAAATGATTTTTCTTGCATTACCATACTTTTTAAGGTATAATGTAATGGAAGTTTTTACTTAGTTTGGATTTATTTCCGGTTCCTTACTCAGTTAAAACGGATTTATAAGGAGGAAAGTATGTTAAAAAAAGAAGAAAAAGCTAAAATTATTAAAGATTTTGCTAAGAATGAAAAAGATTGTGGTTCTGCTGAAGTACAAATTGCATTATTAACAAAAGAAATTAATATTTTAACTGAACATTTAAAAGAACATAAACATGATTATCATTCAAAACGTGGACTTTTAATTAAAGTTGGTAGAAGAAAAAAATTACTTGAGTATTTAAAAAATAACGATGTTAAAAGTTATCGTGAAGTAATTAAAAAATTAAATTTAAGAAAATAGGCACTAAAATTTTTTGGTGTCTTTTTTTTACGAAAGGATGGTTGTATGAAAAAAGTATTTAAATTAAATTTTTTAGGAAGAGATTTAACTGTTGAAACAGGTCAACTTGCAAAACAAACTAATGGTTCTGTACTTGTAAGATATGGAGATACTGTTGTTTTATCAGTTTGTGTTATGGGAAAAACACCAGTTACACAAGATTTTTTCCCACTTCAAGTTTTATATCAAGAAAAATTATATTCTGTAGGTAAAATACCTGGAGGATTTATTAAAAGAGAAGGAAGACCTACGGATAGTGCTACACTTGCCGCAAGACTTATTGATAGACCAATAAGACCGATGTTTAATGAGAATTTACGTAATGAAATTCAAGTTATAAATACAGTTTTATCTGTTGATCAAGATAATAGTCCTGAAATGGCTGCAATGTTTGGTTCATCATTATGTTTAGGAATATCAGATATTCCATTTGATGGACCTGTATCAGGCGTTATGGTTGGTATGGATAGTAAAGGTAAGTTTATTATTAATCCTACAACTAAAGAAGCTGAAACTAGTCCTCTTGCACTAACTGTTGCCGGAACAAAAGATGCAATATGTATGGTTGAAGCAGGATGTAAAGAACTTCCAGAAAAAACAATGCTTGAAGCTTTAATGTTTGCTCATGAAAATATAAAGATGCTTTGTGATTTTCAAAATGAAATTATAAGTGAAATAGGTAAAGAAAAAGTTGAGTTAGAACCAGCCTCTATTGATGAAAGTGTTGAACAAATGGTTCGCCAGTATGCTACAAAAGATATGCTTGAGGCTATTCAAATTAAAGAAAAATTAGAAAAATATGCTAAGATTGATGAAGTTAAAGAAAATACTATTGCTCATTTTGAAGAAGAATTTGCTTTAGATGAAGACAAAGATAAAAAAATGAAAGATGTTAGCAAAGTAGTTAACTTAATCGAAGGAAATGAAGTAAGAAGATTAATTATTGAAAAGCATATTAGACCTGATGGTAGAAAAATGGATGAAATAAGACCACTTCATGCTGAAGTTGATTTATTACCAAGAACTCATGGTTCAGGATTATTCTCTCGAGGAGAAACTCAAGTTTTAGCTACTACTACTCTTGGACCACTTTCAGATCATCAAATTCTTGATGGACTTGGAATTGAAGACACTAAAAGATTTATGCTTCATTATAATTTCCCTAATTTTTCAGTAGGAGAAATTGGAAGATATGGCTCTCCAGGAAGAAGAGAAATTGGCCATGGTGCACTTGGTGAAAGAGCGCTTCTACAAGTTATGCCAAGTGAGGAAGAATTCCCTTATACTGTTCGAGTTGTTTCTGAAGTACTTGAAAGTAATGGTTCTTCATCACAAGCAACTATATGTTCTGGATGTTTATCACTTATGGCTGCAGGTGTTCCTATTAAAGCACCAGTTGCTGGAATTGCAATGGGTTTAATCTCTAATGGTAAAAAATATACAATTTTAACTGATATTCAAGGCCTTGAAGATCATATGGGAGATATGGACTTTAAAGTTGCTGGAACTAGAGAAGGTATTACAGCCCTTCAAATGGATATTAAAATAAAAGGCGTTACAAAAGCAATTTTAAAAGAAGCCCTTGATGAAGCTAAAAAAGCTAGAATGAAAATCCTTGATGTTATGGAAGAAGTTATTTCAATGCCACGTAAAGAACTATCTAAATATGCTCCAAAAGTTGAAACATTTACTATTAATCCAGATAAAATTAAAGATGTAATTGGTAAAGGTGGCGAAATGATTACTAAAATTATTTTAGAATCATCAAATGTAAAAAGTGTAAATGATAAAGATGCTGTTAAAGTTGATATTGATGATGATGGCAGAGTAATTATTTATCATATGGATAAAGAAGTAATTGATAAAACAAGACAAATGATTGAAAATATTACTAAAGAAGTAGAAATTGGTAAAATATATAATGCAAAAGTTGTTAAAGTTGAAGATTTTGGTTGTTTTGTAGAACTATGGCCTGGTTGTGAAGGACTAGTACATGTATCACAACTTGATAGTAAAAGAGTAGAAAAACCTAGTGATATAGTTTCTGTTGGTGATGAAATTGTAGTAAAATCACTTGGCTTTGATAATAAAGGAAGACTAAATTTATCAAGAAAAGATGCTTTACCAAAAAGTAATGAAGAAAAAGAAACAAAAGAAAAAAACAAAGAAGTAAAAACCAAAGGTCTTTTTGGAAAAAATAAAAAATAATTTAAAAACTATAGATTAATTTTTATTATTGAAATTCTAACTAGAAAATGTTAGAATTTTTTTATAAGGTAGGATTCTATAATGGAAGAAAAAAATTATAAAAATGTTAAAGTAGTAGCGGTAGTAGCAAGTGCTTTTTTGTTATTTATTATTTTCGCGGCAGCATTTGCTTATTTTGGAACATTTAATATTGATTTAAATAATAATGTAGCAGTAAATATTTATGCACAGCAAGGTGGCGCGTCTTCATTTACAGCAACAGCAGCTCAGCTTAATCTTCAGGTGCCAGCATCTGCGATGAGTCAGTCAAATTCTGAAAGTGGTAATGCAGTACTAGCGGCAGAAAATACAGCAACATTAAATGTTACATTAAAAGGTGCCGAAGGAATGCTTACAACCTGCACATATAATATTATTTATGAATATGATAATACTTCAGAAACTTATGGAAATAGTGTAGCAGTAACAAGTGGAGCAGATAAAGAAATAACTCTACAGGTTAGTGGGGCAAGCAGCACAAGTAATTATTATGAAACAGAAAGAAACTTTAATTACTATAGTGGAAGTAATGGAGAAGATACAACTGATGTATGGGAAAGTTCCACCAAAAGATATTTAGTAAAAGAAGCAAAAATAAGTAGTGCAGGAACAGAAGTAACTTCAGTATGGAATATAACAGGAAGATATTATAATTTAGATGTAAGTCAATCCCAACTAGAAGGAAAAAGTTTTACAGGTAAAATATATGTAGATCCAAATTATGATTGTAGTACTAGTGAAGACAAGACACTTTATTCTTTGGTAAGAAAAAAATATAACGAAGGAAATACATTTGTAAAACTTTATGATGGAGAAGGCTCAGATACCTATGTAAATCCAGTATACTATTATAATGGTGCAGTACAGGATAATAATGTTTTATTTGCAAACTTTTGTTGGAAAATAGTTAGAACTACTGATACTGGAGGAGTTAAATTAATTTATAATGGAACGCCAAAAACAACTGCCGAATTAATTCCATTAGAAGAATCACAATATTTAAATTTATCAAATGATGCTAGCTACCCATATACATTTGATAGCACTAATAAAACATGGACAAGTACAAATAAAACAGATAGTGCGACAGGTACAATAACTTTTACTGTAGCAGAAGCAGGAGATTATGTTCTATCATATACTGTTTCTTCAGAGGGAAATTATGATAAAGCAATATTTTATAAAGATGATACAGTACTTGACACTTATAGTGGTGAAGACAGTGGAAGCATTACTCTAGATGGTCTTACAACCTCAAATGTAATAAAAGTTGAATATACAAAAGATGAATCTGAAGCAAGTGGTAGTGATAATGTAGTATTTAGTTTAGGTAAACCATCTGGTAATTCATATTTAAAATGTAATAACACGGGAACTGATTCTCAAATAGGAAAAAGTTCATTTAATAGTAGTTACACTTCTCCTGCCTATGTAGGCTATATGTATAATACTGTATATACTTCTTCAAATAAATCAATGTCATCATTATCTAATATAGTATTTGGTAATTCATTTACATATTCAGGAGGAACGTATACACTCACTGATACAATGGCAGTAGCAACTTTGTCAAGTGGTTATAATACAATAAATAATAATCATTATACGTGTTTTACTACAGGTACTACTTGTTCGGATTTATATTATGTATATTACACTTCTTCTTATCAGTCATATTATATAACCCTTACGGGTGGTAAATCTGTGGGTGATGCTTTAAATGAAATGTTATATGCAGATGATGTAAATAAAACTGATTCTGTTATGAAAACATATATAGAAACTTGGTATGAAAATAATATGACCGCATATACATCATATCTTGAAGATACAACTTATTGTAATGATCGAAGTATAAATGACTTAGGGGGATGGAATCCAAATGGCGGAAGTACAACTGGTTCATCATATTATTTACAATTTAAAAATTATAATACAAATTATAGTTTAGTATGTGGTAATGTTACAGATCAGTTTAGAGTAGGAAATACAAAAGCACCACTTAAATATCCAGTAGGTTTACTTACAGCTCCAGAAGTATGCCTAGCATATAAAGATGCAAGTTATAGTACTTATTATTTAAATACAGGAGAGTATTATTGGCTTGGGTCCCCTGGCAGCTTTTACGACATCACTGCTTACGGGCGTAACGTCAATAGTTCGGGTAGCATGAGCGTCATCTACCCCGTGTACGATTCTATTGGGGCCCGGCCGTCCGTTTCCTTAAAACCTGGCACCGGATATATTTCAGGAAATGGGTCATATACTTCACCTTATTTGATAGAATAACGGAAGAGGGAAGTAGGTGCCGTGCGCTTATCACTAGTAAGTCCTCGCGAGAACCCTTTCGCGAGGCGCCGAAGTAATAAATTAACGCAAATAATGAATTGTGAATAGAAAATCATAATATTTTAAATGTTTATGATTTTTTATTTTATTTTTTAAAATATAATGATATACTTAATTTGGGTAGGTAATATAATTTATTAAGGAGTTTATATGAGAAAACGTTTTAAAGGATTATTATGTTTTATTGCTTTTTTATTAATATTATCTACTATCTTATTTGTCTTTTATTTTATATATACTAAATTAAATAATAATGATGGTGATATTAAAATAACAGGTAGTTTATCTATTAATTTTCATGATGGAAATGTAATAGATTTTGATAAGTCAAAAGATACTGTTATAACTATAATAAATAATGGTAATGAAGGAGTATATTATTATATTGAATTTATAAATTTAAATAGTGAAACAGATATTAATTATTCATTAACTGATAATAATGTTATTAATATAAATGATATATTATCTAATCAAAGTGAAATAATATCAAGTTATATTTTTATTGATGCTGGAGAAATACAAAACTATGATTTAAAATTTAGTTCTTCTTCTGAAAATACTAAAAGAATTGAAATAAATATTGAAGAAGAAAGTCTTGAAAGTAACTCTTTTGCTGAAACAATATTAAAAAATGATGTTGTAAAAGATAAACCTCTTACAATTGTAGGTAAACAGGAAGCTACTACTGATGAAGGTTTAATTGAAGAATCTGATGATTTTGGTTCATCTTATTATTTTCGTGGTAACACTTTAAATAATAATGTTTTAATAAATAATTTAAAATTCAAAATAGTAAGAATTAATGGTGATGGTAGTGTTAAACTTGTTTTAGATGAAAATATTGAAAAATTATCTGAATATTATGAAGATGGAAACTATAAATTTAAAGAAACTACAATTTATTCAGCACTTAATAGTTGGATAAATGAAAATCTTGGTAAATATTCTTCTTTTTTATCAAATCAAAAATATTGTAATGATACACTTTTAAATGAAAATACTTTTTATGCTTATACAAGAGTTATGGAAGATAATATACCATCACTTATATGTTTAAGTGAAAAATTTACGAGTAAGGTTGCTCTTTTAACCGTTGATGAAGTTCTTTTTGCAGGTGCTACCATAAATAATGAAAATAAATCATTTTATCTTTATAATGAAAATATTACTTCTGATATATATTTAATGACATCAGCAAAATTATTAAATAATACTTATTATCCTTTTGTTTTATCTACTACTGGAAAAATAGAAAGTGATGTACCAGGAACTTATTTAAGAAGTGTTAGACCTGTTATAACTATTATTAAAACAGCAATGGTTACTGGAACTGGTACTATAGATGATCCATATATTTTAATTGAAAGTTAATGTAAACAATAAAAGTAAAATGTAAAGTTTATCTTTCATATTAAGTAAAATATTGTTAAAATATTTACAGGTGATATATTATGTTTAGTGATATTATAGTATTTTTAAAAAGTTTAACATTTATTGATTATATATTTTTCTTTACAGTTGTTTTTCTAATGGTATTAATTATTAGTTTAATATACTTTATAAAAATTAATGGTAAAGTTATTAATGATACTACAGTAAAAAATAGTGATGATTTGCAAGAAATTGCTACAGCTTTAAAAGATCTTAAACCTATTAGTTTTACTTCTTTCGAAAAAGAGGAAGAAGAAAAAGCAATTATTAGTTATGATGAATTATTATCTAATACTGGTCAATTTGAATTAAATTATTCTAATGAAGAAAAAAATGGTGATGTATTAATTAAAAAAGTTGATCTTAATAATTTAATTAATGATAAAAAAATTGATGCTATGAAAATAGATGTTCATTTAATGAGTTTATCAAGGGAAGAAGAATTTTTAAAAACATTAAAAGAATTACAAAAAATATTAAGTTAGGGGAATGGTTATGAAATTTAATATAATTACACTTGGTTGTAAAGTAAATAGTTATGAAAGTAATTTTATGAAGGAATCCTTAATTAATAATGGATTTTCTTTTTGTAGTGATAATGAAAAATGTGATATATTAATTTTAAATACTTGTACTGTTACAGATACATCTGATAAAAAAAGTTTAAAAGAAGTAAGAAGACTTAAAAGAGAAAACCCTAACTCTATTTTAGTAGTATGTGGATGTTCAGTACAAAATAATATTGATAAATATAAAAATATGGGTATTGATATTTTAATGGGTAATATAAATAAAAGTAATATTGTAAGTATTATTAATGATTATTTAAAAAATAATGTGCCTTATGAATGCATTGCTAAAACAAGAGATTTGCCTTTTGAAAATATGATAATTAAGTCTTTTAATCATACAAGAGGTAATATTAAAATTGAAGATGGTTGTGATAATTTTTGTTCATATTGTATAATTCCTTTTGTAAGAGGAAAAGTAAGATCTAAAAATTTTGATGATGTTATAAATGAAGCAACTATCCTAGCAAATAATGGTTATAAAGAAATAGTTTTGACAGGTATTGATACAGGTTCATATGAAAGTAATGGTAAAGATTTATCTGATTTAATAAATGAATTATCTAAAATAGATACTTTAAAAAGAATAAGACTATCAAGTATTGAAATAACTCAGTTAAATGATAAATTTATGGAAGTTTTAAAAAATAATGATAAATTATGTAATCATTTGCATATACCACTTCAAGCAGGAAGTGATGAAATATTAAAACTAATGAATCGTAAATATGATTTAAATTATTTTTTTGAAAAAGTAAAAAAAATTAGAAGTATTAGACCTGATATATCTATTACTACAGATGTAATTGTAGGATTTCCAAATGAGACAAATGAAATGTTTTTAAAAACTTTAGATACTTGTGAAAAATTAAATTTTGCTAAAATACATGTATTTCCTTATTCAGATAGAACAGGTACTAAAGCAAGTAAAATGGCTAATAAAATTAGTATTAATGAAAAAAAAGATCGAGTAAAAAAACTTATGGATTTAAGTTTAACATTAGAAAATAATTATTATAATAAATTTAAAGGTCAAAAATTAGATGTTTTAATCGAAGAAGTATTTGAGGATTATTCTGTAGGACATACATCAAATTACTTAATGGTAAAAATTCCTAAAAAACTTGTTAAAGGAGAAATATATAACGAAAAAATATAATGGAAAAGTCTTATATTAAAGGTAAATTTAAAAAAATTATTTATCAAAATGAAGATAGTAACTTTACAGTTGCTCTTTTTAAAGTTAATGAAACTAATGATTTAGAGGTATCTAAATATAGTGATAAATTAATTTATGTAACAGGTATTATTTATGATATAAGATATGATATGGAATATATGATTTATGGAAAACTATCTTTTCATCAAAAATATTCTTGGCAATATACTATAGAAAGGTTTAAAGTATTAGAACCTACTACTGAAGAAGAAATTCAAAATTTTTTAGCAAGTTCTTTTGTTGAGGGTTGTTCTAAACAAATGGCTAAAAAAATTGTAGATACTTATGGAAAAGAATCTTTAAAAAAAATAAAAGAAGACATTAATAACTTATTTGTTATTAAAGGTATGACTACATTAAAAGCCACGAAAATATATGGAAGTATTTTAAAATTTGAAAAAGATGATGAAATAATTAAAAAACTTACTTCTTGGGGTTTTACTTATGATGAAACTTCAAAAATATTAAGTAAACATTATAATGATATAGAACCAATTATCGAGGGTAATCTATATCTACTTAAGGATATCTTTGAATTTAGAAAAATAGATAATATTTATAAAAATAATTTTTATCCTTTATCAGAAATTAGATGTAAAGAATGTATATTAAATACTTTAATTGATATAAGTTTTGCTGAAGGAAGTTCTTATTATTATATTGAAGAAATTTATAAATATTTAGTTAATAATTATAATATAAGTATAGATAATACAATATTCGAAGAATATATAAATGATTTAATAAATGATAATTTAATTATTAAAAATGATAAAAGATATTATTTAAAAAAATATTATGATGAAGAAAATAGTATTGCAAGATATTTATATTTAATTGATAAAAATGAAAAAATTAGAATTAATGATTTTGATAATAAAATTAAAGAAATTCAAAAAGAAACTAATAAAATATATTCTGATGAACAAATTAAAGCGATTGAAAATGCTTTAAATGAAAATATTACTATTATATCTGGAGGTCCAGGTACTGGTAAAACAACAATTATAAATGCTATTGTTAAACTTTATATTAAAGAAAATTGTTTAAATAATGAAGATATTATAAATAATATTGCTCTTTTAGCACCAACAGGAAGAGCTAGTAAAAAACTTAGTAATTCTACATCACTTCCTGCTTATACAATTCATAGATTATTAAAGTGGCATAAAGAAAGTGATTCTTTTGAGTATAATGAATATAATAAACTTTATCATAAATTATTAATTGTTGATGAATGTTCAATGATAGATATTTCTTTAATGAAAAGTTTACTTTGTGCTTATAATAGCAATATTAAACTTGTTTTAGTGGGTGATATTTATCAGCTTCCTTCAGTAGGTCCTGGACTTGTTTTACAAGATTTAATTAATAGTGATTATTTTTCATTTAATATGTTAAATACAATTTATCGTCAAAGTGATAATTCATATATTCCTTATTTAGCTAAAGATATCAAAAAACAAGATATAAATGAAGAAATATTAACTAAAAAAGATGATTATAATTTTATTGTTTGTGAAAAAGATAAAATATTAGAAAATGTTATAAGATGCGTACAATATGGTCTTTCTAAAGGAATTGATGAAAGTAAAATGCAAGTACTTGCTCCAATGTATAAAGGAGATAATGGTATAGATAATTTAAACTTATATTTAGAAAAAATATATAATAATAATCCATTTATGGAAGTAAAATATGGTGATAAAATATATCATGTTAATGATAAAGTATTACAACTTATTAATGATTCAGATAATAATGTATTTAATGGAGATATTGGTAAAATAATTAATATTTCTAAAAATTATGATGATAAAATTATAATTCAAATAGATTTTGATGGAAATATTGTTTCTATTGAAAAAAAAGATTTAAAAAATATTACTCTTGCTTACGCAATTACAATTCATAAAAGTCAGGGTAGTGAATTTGAACATGTTATAATGCCTATATGTAATAATTATAGTATTATGCTTTATAATAAATTAATTTATACAGCAGTATCACGAGCTAAAAAAAGTTTAACTATTATTGGTGAACCTTCTGCCTTTATTAGAGCAGTTAATAATAACTATTCAATGATGCGAAAAACCTCATTAATTGAGTATTTGAATAAATACTATAATGTATAAATAATATAGATTTACAAATACTATTATTAGAGGTGAAAATAACGAAAAAAGTAGGTTATATGATGCTTGGAATGGCTTTAACAGGGGCTGGAGTAGGAGCTTATATGTATTTAGGAAATAATAAAAGTAAAAATAAAAAAGCCAAAAATTTATATTCTCAAGCAAGTAATTCAAGTAATTAGGATAGATACTATCCTTTTTATTATGTATATTTCTAGATTTTTTATATTTTATTTATTATAATATTGTTAGGTGAGGTAATATGAAAAATGCTATATATGAAAATATGAGAAAACATAATGAAAATTTAAGTAAATATGCTTGTAAAGATGAAGATGCAATTAGATTTAATGAAGAAAATGATAATGATATGCGTACACCTTTTTTTCGTGATGTTGATCGAATTATCTATTCACTTTCTTATTTAAGATATATGGATAAAACCCAAGTATTTACAACTAAACAAAATGATCATATTCAAAAAAGAATGATACATGTGCAATATGTTTCTAAAATCGCTAGAACTATAGGTAGAGCTCTTAATTTAAATGAAGATTTAATCGAGGCTGCAGCACTTGGCCATGATCTTGGCCACACGCCTTTTGGTCATGTTGGTGAAAGAATTCTTAATAAAATATCTTTAGAAAATAATGAGGGATACTTTTTCCATAATTTACATAGTGTAAGAACTTTAATGAATATTGAAAATTTTGGTAATGGTAATAATATTTCTGTTCAAGTTTTAGATGCAATAATGTGTCATAATGGTGAACTTGTTTCTAATGAATATTATCCAAAATTAAAAACTAAAGAAGATTTTCTAAATGAGTATAATGATAGCCTAAAATCTTCAGAAGTAGCTAAATATTTAAGACCTATGACTCTTGAAGGATGCGTTGTAAGAATTAGTGATATTATTGCTTATTTAGGTCGTGATATTGAAGATGGTGTAAGAATGAATTTAATTTCATTTGATAAAATTCCTAAAGAAATAGTAAATGTTCTTGGTAAAAATAATCGTGAAATTGTAAATACAATAACAACAGATATTATTAATGAAAGCCTTGATAAAAACTATATAAAAATGAGTGATAATGTATTTAATGCTATTAAAAAATTAAAAGATTTTAATTATGAAAATATATATTCAAAAGCATATTCAACTGAAGAACTTAACAAAATTGAAAATATGTTTAGAACTTTATTTAAATCATACTTAAATGATTTAAAAACAAATAATAGAAAAAGCACAATATTTACTTCTTATCTAAATAATATGGATGAAATTTATTTACAAAATACTTTAGAAAGAATAGTAATTGATTATATAGCAGGTATGACTGATGATTATTTTATCAGCCAATATAATTTAATTATAAATAAATAAAAATTGATAATAATAATTAATAAAGGAGAATTATGAAATATCAAACATTTGACCATAAATCATATAAAATTCATACAATTAAAACTGATAGATTTAAAACATCAAGAATTGAGGTGTTTTTTCGCCAAGAAGTAATTAAAGAAAAACTACCAACACTTTCTTTTCTCGCAGGTCTTTTATCATATTCCTCAAAAAAATATAGTACAAATAGATTACTTGCAATTGAAAAAGAAAATTTATATAAATGTTTTTATAATGCTTATTTTACTAAAGTTGGAAAAGTTTCCTCTATGATATTTTCATTAGATTTTATTAATCCTGATTTAATAAATGAAAAAGATTATTTAGATAAATTAATTAAATTTTTATTTGAAATGATTTTAAAACCAAATGTAAAAAATAATGAATTTGATTTAACCTCATTTGAAAATATTAAAAATGATATACTTTTAGATATTGAAAGTATTAATGAAAGTCCTAGTAAACTTGCAATAAACAATGCTTTAAATGTTTTAGATAAAGATTCAATAAGTTCTTATTCAGTTTTAGGAACTAAAGAAGATATTGAAAAAATAACTAGAGAAAGTGTATATAATGAATATTTAAATCTTATAAATAATTCTATTATAGATATTTTTATAATTGGTAATTTAGATATGAATAAAACTATTTCTTTAATAAAAGATAATTTTCATATTAATAGAATTAATTCATTTAATTTTAATTATTATATTGATAATATAACAAGAAAAAAAGCAATTATAAAAAGTGATGAATCAAGTTTTAATCAATCTCAACTTACAATACTTTATAATTTAATTAATTTAACTGATGAAGAAAAAAATGTTACATTTATTGTATTTAATTATATTTTAGGTAGTGGCGGTTTAAATAGTAAATTATATTCATATTTAAGAGAAAAAAATGGTTTATGTTATAGAGTGTCTAGTATGTTTTTTAAAGCAGATAATTTATTATGTATTACTTTATCTTTGAAAAAAGAAAATATTTCTAAAGCAATAAAATTATGTAATAAAGCTCTTGATGAAATGAAAAAAGGTATTTTTTCTGAAGAAGATATAACTGATGCTAAAAATAATTTATTGTTATCACTTAATATGAGTAAAAATAATCAAATGGGTATTCTTAATAATTTTGAATCTAAAATATTTACAAATGGTTTAAGTATAGATGAAAAAATTAATAAATTAGAAAAAATTACCAAAAAAGATATCATAACAGTTGCTAATAAAATTAAAATAAATACTATATATAGTTTATGTGAGGAAATAAATGAAAAAAATACAAATTGAAAGAATAAATGAAATAGTTTATGAACATGAGCTTTCTAATGGCTTTAAAATATATATATGGCCTTATAAAATGGTTAGTGATATTTATTTAACACTTACTATTAAATATGGAAGTATTGATACTACTTTTGAACTAAATAATAAAAAAGTTACTGTTCCAAATGGAATGGCTCATTTTTTAGAACATATTAAATTTAATGAAGAAGGTACTACAGCTCATGAATATTTTTATAAATTAGGTAGTTATACAAATGCCTATACAACTTTTGATCATACTTCTTATGAAGTAATGTGTAATAATAATGTAAAAGATAATTTAAATCATTTATTATATTTTGTAACAAATAATTATTTTACAAAAGAACTTATTAATAAAGAAAAACCAATTATTATTGAAGAAACTAAAATGACAAAAGATAATCCATATAATGAGGGATATTTTGAACTTCTTAACTCTTTATTTAATCAAGATAATCATAAAAATTTAGTTACTGGTGAAGAAGATGATATTAAAAATATTACTATTGAAGATGCTCAAAATGTATTCGAGGCTTTTTACACCCCAAATAATATGTTTTTAACAGTAACTGGTAATGTAAACCCTTATGAAATAATTAAAATATGTGAAGAGTTTTTTGAAAATAGTAATAATAATGAAGTAAATGTAAAGAAAATAAATCCTAAAGAAAATAAAAAAGTTAATAAAAAAGAAAGTATAATTTATACAAACGTTACCAAAGAAAAATTATTTTATGGGGTAAAAATAGAACGAAAAAAATTAAAACAATATGATGATTTACATTTAAGAGTTTATCTTAATATAATGCTTGATATTAATTTTGGCCAAACAAGTACTTTTAATGAACATATAATTAATAATCATTTAGCAGATGATCTTTCATATACAGTAATGGTTAATAAAGATTATGCAATTTTAATTTTTGAATCATCTTCATCTTATCCAAAAGAAATGATTAAATTATTAAATGAAAAACTTGATAATTTAGAATTTTCAAAAGATGATTTTGAAAGAAAAAATAGGGTATATATAGCCTCAGGAATACTAGGATATGAAGATGCATTTGATGTAAATAATGAAATAAGAAATGATATAATAAGATATAATAAAATAATTAATAATATTCCTTCAATATTTGAAAATTTAAAAATAAGTGATGGAAAATTTATAGTAAATAATATTGGTAAAGAAAGATGCTATGTTATTTTAAAACCCAAAAAGAAAGAATAATTATAATTTTTTCTTTTTTTAATGACAATTTTTTAATTCTATGGTATTCTTTTATTATAGAAGGGTAGTTGAAAATGAATAGTAGTAATGATCAAAATTTAAATAATTCAAATGTATCACCTGTTGAACAAGCACAAACTCCAATAATTGAGATGCCTCAAATGCCTGAAGTTAATCAGACTATTGAAGAACCAGTAGCGCCAGTAGAAACTCCAATTGTTGAAGAACATACTGAACCAGTTCAAACTCCTGTAGTTGAAGCGCCTGTTGAACCAATGCAACCTCCAGTTGTTGAAACGCCTGCTGAGCCAGTTCAAACTCCTGTTGCTTCATCACCAGAAGAACCAGTTAATCCAACTAGTGAACCTAATGATAGTATTAATAATCAAAACAATGCATTTGATAATTCAGGTGCTGTCGAATTTGTAAAGAAAAAAAAGCCTAAGAAAGGATTTTTAATAATACTTATTTTAATTATTATAATTATTGGTATTTCTTGTTTAATTATTTATGTTCGTAACGAATATAATGCTAAAAAATTTTTAGATAGTATTAATCATAATATTAATCTATGGATAGATAATAATTTAAATTTGACTAGTAATCAACGCGATTATATAGAAAATTTTTTAGAATATGACATATTAAGTAATGGTAATTTTGAATTAAATATGGATGATACAAATATTGTTTTGAATTATTCTAATAGTCTAGCTTTAAATAATAAATATGAAAATTTATATTTGGATTTAAAATTAAATGAAGAAAAATTAATTAATGGAAATTTGATTTTAGACAAAAATAATATTTATATTGATAGCAAAGATTTATATGAAAATGTTTTATATCAATATTTAGAAATAGATATATTTAATTATATTATAGAATATATTAATGAAAATAAAGAAACAATTAATATTGATGATTTTAAAATGATTATTACTAATTTAATTAATTATTCAAATCAATCATTAAAAGAAGCTGAATTTAAGACTTCTTATAAAGGATTAAATGTTGAATATATATATAATATTAATAGTGATAACATTTCTAAAATAAAGGAAAAATTTACTAATCTTATAAAATCAGATGATTTAATAATGAAATATGTTGATGAATATTCGTTGGAAAGTATTTTTGATGATATAAATAGTATTGAAATAGAAGATTTTTCTTTAACATTAAATATAAATATGTTTAATAAAAAACTAAATAGTTTTATTTTAAAATATAATGATAATACTATTACAGGTAATAGAAATAAAGATGAATTTATTATTTTAAATAATGATTATAAATATATTATTAATAAAATAGATCAAACTTATAATATAGATTATTATGAAAAAGATGAATTTATTGTGTCTTTTAAAATTAAAATGGTAACTAATGATAATAATTTTAATCTTGATATAAATGCTGAAGATGGAAACAACAAAATGAATGTCATTATTGAATATAAATTAGATGGTAATAAAAATATTTTTAATTATAAATTAAATGGTGAAATTGTAAATGAAGAAGATGAAAATAAAAAATCAAATTTAAACATTATATTTTCTTCAGATATTGAATATGGTAAAAATCTAGTTAATAAAGAAAATATTACTAATGCAGTAAATATTAATGATTTATCTTATAATGATCTTATGAATATTAGAGAAAAAATAAAAAATATTATTAAAAAATTTACTATTCTTCCAGACATATACAAAAAAAAACAATATTATTATTAAAGATATTCCATATAATACATATTAATAAAAAAACATCTTTAAAAGATGTTTTTTTGATAAGTTATTATCTATTATAGAATTCAACAATTAATTGTTCATTAATTTCTTGATTTAGTTCACTTCTATCTGGAATTCTTACATATTTTCCAGTAAGTTTTTTATTATCAAATTCTACATAAGCTGGAGTAGAAATATTAAGTTCAATAGTTTCTTTAATACCAGCATGGTCTAAACTATTTTCTTTAACTGAAATAATATCTCCAGGTTTACAAGTATATGATGGAATATCTACTTTTATACCATTTACTAAAATATGTCCATGGTTAACAATTTGTCTAGCACTTCTTCTTGTTCTAGCAAGACCCATACGATAAACTAAATTATCAATTCTACTTTCAAGAAGTACTAGTAAATTTTCACCAGCAATTCCGTGCATTTTTGAAGCTTTTTCAAATACTTTTCTAAATTGTTTTTCAGTAAGTCCATACATAGTTCTAACTTTTTGTTTTTCTTGAAGTTGAACTCCATATTCACTTAATTTTCTTTTTTTGTCTTTTCCATGTGCACCAGGGGCATATGGTCTTTTAGCAAGCTCCTTACCAGTTTCTAGTGTTGAAAAGCCATATCTTCTTGATTTTTTATATGTAGATCCTGTATATCTTGACATAATAAATCCTCCTTTCTAAATATTACAATAAAAAGATTAAGTTATTATTTTTTATAGGGAGTTTACATTAATTTCATCTTAGGCAGAAGATTACTTTATTTTTGAGTAAACACATTATAAATATTAATAACACTGCCTTTTTCTTGCAATTAATATTATACTATTTTTATCATTGATGTCAAGGTATAAGCGTGTTATAATTTATTCGAAGGAATTATTATTTTTTAAATTTGTTATATTTTTATAGTAAATTTTGTCCTCGTAGCTCAGTAGGATAGAGCGATCGCCTCCTAAGCGATAGGTCGGCAGTTCGATTCTGCCCGAGGACGCCAGATGGTATTAAAGACTTGTCAAAAAGTCTTTTTTATGTTATTATGAATATGTCAAGGAAACTTGCATAAAATAAAAAGGAATACTTAACATTGCAAAGTTGAGTACTCACCAATTGGTTTGCACTTAATCTACGTAATTTGTAAATTAAGTGCTTTTTTCTTATATTGTTTTACTATTTTATTAAAAATAAAAAGTAAGGCAATGAGTAAGAAGATAAATGATGATTAAAGATAGAATTAAAAAATACTTCATATACACAACTATCAGCCTTTTTCCTTATAGAAGTTGGCAAGCACTTAATAATTAAGTTTTCAAATATAAATTATAATATAGAAATATTTATAATTGATTTGAATTAAATAAGTATTAACTTTTAATCTAAAATATACATAATTATATTTAAAATAAATTATATGTGGGTATTGTAAAAAAATACGATTTGTGCTATGATGTATATGTCAAGGAAAACTTGAATATAATAAAAAAGGGGAAACATTCAGTTTTGGACGTTGAATGTCTACCCAATTATAAAATTGTGCGACATTTAAGTCATAGACTTAAGTGTCATTTTTTTATTACTGCTACCAATAAAGATAGGAGCGATAAAATGATAGCAATGTATCTAAGAACTTTTATAATAAAAATCCTTTTTTTCATTATTATCAAACCTCCTTTCTTTTACAAGATTAGAGGTAGACACTCAACAACTGATGTTTCCTGAAAATAATTATACTACTTGTCTAAAACTTAAACAAGTAAGCAGATTGAAAAAAAGTGATAAAATAATTTGCTAATGAATTTTGGGATGGAACTATTAAGTTTAATAAGTTAGAATTAAAGTTGAAATATATCAGGTGATGAATCAATATCTAATATAGAATAAAAATAATATTATTTTACTTTGTGTGTCAAAATTTATATTTTATGGTATACTAAAAATATAGGTGTGATATGAAAAGTAAATATAAGGGGTTAACTTTAGAAGAAGTTAATGAAAGAATAAATAAAAATTTAATTAACAATAATGAAGAACCTCAAACTAAAACAATTAAAGAAATAATTAAAGGCAATGTATTTACATATTTTAATTTTTTAAATATATTTTTGGGATTTTTAGTCATATTAAGTGGCATTGTATCTGGTAATATTTTTAACTCATTAAAAAATTGTTTATTTATGGGTGTAATATTTACTAATACTATAATAAGTACTGTTGAAGAAATACTTGCTAAAAAAACAATTGATAAATTAAATGTACTATCTAGTGCTAAAATTGATGTAATAAGAAATGAAAATATTATTAAACTATCTAAAGAAGAAATAGTACTTGATGATATCTGTATATATTCTATTGGAAATCAAGTAGTAGCAGATTCAATTCTTTTAGAAGGCAATGTTGAAGTAAATGAATCTTTTATTACTGGTGAAGAAAAAATTGTTACTAAAAATAAAGGTGATGAAATTATAAGTGGTTCTTTTATTGTAAGTGGAAAAGCTTATGTAAAAGTTAAAAATGTTGGTGCAAATAATTATGTTTCTAAAATAACTAGAGAAACTAAATATATTAAAAAAACAAATTCAGTTATTTATAATTCCTTTGAAAAAATGCTTAAGATTTTAAGTGCTTTACTTATTCCAATAGGTATATTATTTTTTATAAGTCAGTATGGCATAACTAAAAGTATTTCAGAATCACTTTTAAATACAGTTGGGGCATTAATTGGAATGATTCCTGAAGGCTTAGTACTTCTTACTAGTTCTGCGATGGCAGTAAGTGTTATAAGATTAAAAAAATATCATATCTTAGTTCAAGATTTATATTCTATTGAAAATCTTGCTAGAGTAGATGTATTATGTCTTGATAAAACAGGTACAATTACTGAAGGAATTATGGAAGTAAAAAAAGTTTTACCTTATAAAAATTATTCAGAAGAAAAAATTTTAAAAATACTTAAAAATTATTGTAATGCTCTTGATGATCCATCTCCTACATTTAAAGCAATTGAAAGTTTTGCAGGCAAAGAAGAAGTTTTTAAAGTTAAGGATATTTTACATTTTTCAAGTATAAGAAAATATAGTGGAGTTAATTTTGAAGAAGGTTGTTATTTACTAGGTAGTCCAGATAATATTTCTAATAAAAAATATGATTTTTTAAAGGAATATGAAGAAGACTTTAGAATAATTATGCTTGCTAAAACAAATAATTTAAAAGATTATACCTCTGTTACTCCTCTTGGTTTTATATTAATGCAAGATAAAATTAAGAAAAATGCAAGTGAAACTTTAAATTATTTAAAAGATGAAGGAATAGATATTAAAATTATAAGCGGTGATAATCCAATAACTGTTTCAAAAATTGCTAAAAGAGCAGGTATAAATGATATTAAAGCTATTGATATGACAAATATAATAGATGGAGATATTCCAAATATTATAAATGAATATAATATTTTTGGTAGAGTTAAACCTAGTCAAAAAAAAGAAATAATTAAATGTTTAAAAAAACAAAATCATTTTGTTGCAATGACTGGTGATGGAGTAAATGACGCTCTTGCTTTAAAAGAGGCAGATTGTAGTATAGCTATGGCAAATGGCTCAGATGCTGCGAAAAATATAAGTCAATTTGTTTTATTAGATTCCTCTATAGATAATTTACCTAAAATTTTAAAAGAAGGAAGAAGAAGCATTAATAATATTGAAAGAAGTTCATCGCTTCTTTTAAATAAAACTATATTTACAATAATACTTATATTAATTTGTTTAATATTTAATACAGAATATTTTTTTATACCAATTCACTTAACTTTAATTACAATGTTTACAATAGGTATTCCATCATTTATTTTAGCACTTGAACCTAATAATGATCTTGTTAAAGGAAATTTCTTATTAAAAGTATTTTTAAAAAGTTTACCAAGTGCATTAACTGTAGTTTTTAATGTAGTTATTATAAGAATGTTTCAAGTTCAATTTAATTTAGATATGGGTTTATGTTCAACTCTTACAGTATTTTTAACTGCAATAACAGGTTTCATTTATTTAAATTATATTTGTAAACCATATAATTTATTAAGAGGAGTAATGATGTGTATATTATTTTTAACTTTTGAATATTGTGCATTATTTCAATATAAATTTTTTAATATAAGTGAAATAAATAAAAATACTATTTTAATATTTATTGTATTATTTATTTGCAGTATTTATATTTTTGATAAATTAAAAAATATTTCAAATTATATACTAAAGAAAACTAATAATATTTAAGAAGAATTTATATTTCTTCTTATTTTTTAAAATTTGACATATTTTAAATAAAACTTTATAATTAAAGTGATTAAGGGGGAGTATTTAATGGAAAAAAATGAATATCCAAGTAACATAAAACCTTGGAAAAAATATTATAGTAATTTTGATGAAAGCTTTGTAGCACCTGAAAAAAGTATGTTTATGTTACTTGAAGAAAATGCAAAGCTAAGAGAAGATAATATAGCAATTAATTATTTAAATTTTAAAATGACTTTTAAAAAATATATTGAAAAAATTAAACATGAAGCAAATTGTTTAAAAAAACTTGGAGTTAAAAAAGGAGATATTGTTCCAGTTTTTCTTCCAAATATTCCGGAGGCAAGAACTACCATATATGCTCTTAACTTAATCGGAGCAATTTCTTATCCTATAAATCCACTTATATCGCCAAAGGATTTTGAAAATATTCTGGTTAAAAATGATGTTAAAAATATATTTATGTTTAATATGTTTTATTCTAAATATGAAAATGTTATAAAAAGTGCAAATGTAGACAACGTTATTCTAACTTTTGGAACAGATTTAATACCAAAGTATATTTTAAAAATTAAAAACTTAATGGATACTATTAAGAAAAATAATAGTACTTTTATTTCTGATTCGATATTATCATGGGATGAATTTATTAATCAGAAAAAGACTTCTTACATTAAACCATTTTTTGAAAAAGATAGTACATCGGTTATTATTGGAACAAGTGGTACAACTGGTACTAGTAAGGGTGTTTGTTTAACAAATGAAAATTTAAATTCAATGGCTTTAGAACATTTATATGGTGATATGAATTTTAAACCAAGTGATAAAATGCTAGATATTTTAATTCCATCAATTGGTTATGGACTATCAGTAATGCATTATGAAGGTATATGTGGACTTGAAACTATACTTATTCCTACCTTACAATCTGATATTTATCCACTTTTAAAAAAATATAAACCTGATCATTTTACTGGAGGACCTATTCACTATGAAACTTTATTAAATAAACATGGAATAAATAATTTAATTTATGGTAAAAATTTTGTTTCTGGTGGTGCAAATCTTCCTGAAAATATTGAGAAAACACTAAATAAGATTAATGATGATGGTACTTTTGATGAAAATAAAATATTTGTCAGACAAGGCTTAGGATGTACTGAAAATGGTGGGGCAAGTACATATTTAAAAAAAGGTACTTATAAGCCATATAGTGTTGGAATACCACTTTTATATAATACAATAGGTATATTTAAGCCAGGGACTGATGAGGAACTTTCATTTAATGAGGAGGGAGAAATATGTGTAAATGGTCCTACTGTAATGAAAGGATATTTAAACAATGAAAAAGAAACTAATTTAGTTTTAAAAAGACATAAAGATGGTAAGATTTGGCTTCATACAATGGATATTGGCTATATGGATGAAGATGGACGTATTTTTCTAAAAGATAGAATAAAAAATATTTTTATGAGAAAAGGCTTTAATGTTCATCCAAATAGTATATCCAACTTTATATCTTCACTTGATATAGTTGATAGTGCTTATGTAATGGGTATTAGTCATCCAGATGAACAAATGGTTCCTGTAGCATTTGTTAAACTAAAAGAAAATATGGATTTAACTACTGCTGAAGACATTATAAATAATAATTGTTCTTTATTTTTAGAGGAAACTTCAATACCTTATGAAATTGTATTTGTTAGTGATTTTCCAAGAAATTTAGGAGGAAAAATTGATAATAAAAAATTGCTTGAAATATGTGGTATTGATTATTATAAAAGTAAAGAAAAATGTTTAAAAAGAATTATAAATATTTCAAAGTTTGAATTATAGCAAGTTTACATCTTGCTATTTTTTTGCTATTATTAATATGAAAGTAGGAGTAAAAATATGGTATCATTTTCATTTTCAATATGTTCTCTTATATTTATGTTAATATTTTTAATTACTTATTTTTCTAAAAGAAGACTAAAAAATAAAGATAATAAATTATATTCATTATTAATAATATGTAATATAGTAGGACTTATTATTGATATAATTGGTTTTATAACTATGAAATGCCTTCCATTAAATTCTATAATAAATAATATAATAGCAAAAATTAATTTATTATATTATTTTACTTGGCTTTATATCTTTGCTTTATATATTATATATATTTCAAAAATAAAAAAGATTAATATGTTACTTAATACCAGCTTAATTAAATATATATGTTATTTTATTAATGTATTTTTTATATTTGTTTTACCACTTAAAATTAATAATGCAAATGGGATGATTTATTCATCCGGTCCAAGTGCAAGTTATGTTTATTTTATATCGATCATTTTAATTTTAATAATACTATATTGTATGATTAAAAATATTCAAAATTTAAAAAAGAAAAAATTTATTCCATTATTATTTTTTATAATTCTTGGTGTTATTGCAATGATAATCCAAATGATATTTCCAACAATTTTACTTCTTCTTTATTCTGAGTCATTAATAACTTCAATAATGTTTTTTACAATAGAAAATCCAGATGTAAAAGTACTTAATGAACTATATAAAAATAAAGAAATTATGGAATCAAATTATGAAGATAAATATAACTTTTTATTTGAAATAACTGCAGAATGTAAAATACCACTTAAAAGTATGGAATATTTATGTAGTAATTTAACTAATGAAACTAATCCTAAAACTTTAAAAGAAGGTATTTTATCACTTTCTAATATGGTAAAAAGGTTAGATTTTATAGTTAACAATGTTATGAATGTGTCAACACTTGATGCTCAAAAATTAAATATTATTGAAAAAAAATATAATTTAAAAAAAGTTTGTGAAGAACTTATAAAAAGAGTTTCCATTGAAAATAAAAGTAATATAAAATTTAAATATAATTTACCATTAAATGATTTATATTTATATGGTGATGATTTAAAAATAAAACAAATATTATACTCTCTACTTACTAATTCTTTAGAAAAAACAAAAAAAGGATATGTGGAATTTAGAGTAAATACAATTGAAAAAATTGATGTAGCAAGAATTATATTTAATATATCTGATAGTGGACCTGGAATTGAAATAGACAAAATTAATGAAATATTATCTTCAACAGGAACACTTGATAAAGAAGAAATTGAATTACTTAATAAAAAAGAAGTTAATGTAAAACTATGTCAAAAAGTAATTAAATTAATGGGTGGAAATTTAATGATAAAAAGTGATTTAGGAAAAGGAACTGAATTTATATTAACTCTTGATCAAAGAATGTATCATGATGAAAATAAAAATGATTTATCATTATATGAAAATATTATAAATGATTATAGAAAAGTATTAATAGTATCACAGGATAAAAAGTTAATAAGTAAAATAAAAAGGATTTTAAATAAAAATGATATATCATATTCAATATTATATTATGGAATGGATGCAGTTGATAAAATTAAAGCAAATAAGAAGTATGATTTTATTTTAATAAGCGATGATTTAAAAGAAGTAAGTGGTATATCTACATTAAAAGAAATGCTAAAGATAAAAGGTTTTAATATACCAAGTATTATAATGCTAGATGAAGAAAAAAAGCATTTAACCAAGCATTTTTTAGAAGATGGTTTTAATGATTATATTATTAATGAAGACATCGAAAATGGATTAAATAAAATAATAGAGAAGTATTAATTTTCTTCTTTTTTTTAATTAAAAAAAATTTATTTTTTCTTTAGCAAAATGTATTGACAAGTGCTAATTTGCATAATATAATAGTGTTAGCATTTTAATAAAAGAAGTGCTAGAAAGGTATATAATGGATAAGAGGCAAGAAAACTTACTTAAAGATATTGTTGAGACATATGTTAAAACAGTAAAACCAGTAGGTAGTAAATCATTATGTCAAAAATTTAATTGTTCATCCGCAACAATAAGAAATGAAATGGCAATACTTGAAAATCTTGGTTATATAGAAAAAAATCATATATCTTCAGGTCGAATTCCTTCGGAAAAAGGATATAGATATTATGTAGAAAATTTAATGGAACCTGAAAAATTAACTGGAAGTGAAATGTTAAAACTTCAAAGAGTAGTAAAAAATCAAGATTTAGTTTTATCTGATGCAATTAGTAAATGTATGGAAATAATTAGTGATCTTACTAATTATGCATCTATTGTACTTGGCCAAAATAGTGAAGATAATTTACTTAAACAAGTAAGTATAATTCCAATTGATGAAGATAAAGTTGTTGCTCTTGTATGTACAAATAAAGGAGTAGTTGAAAATAAAAAATTTTCACTTGGAAATACTAATTTAAAAGAATTAATTAAAACAAGTGAAATAATTAATAAAATGCTTATTGGTACTCCTATAAAAGATGTATCTGAAAGATTAGAATTTGAAATTAAACCTATAATAGCAAATGAAATACAAAATTATGAAAGAGTATATAATATATTTTATAATGCCTTTACTGATTTTGTAGATGATACAAATAATGTAAAAGTTACTGGTAAAGCTAAAGTATTAGAACAGCCTGAATATAATGATCCAGAGTCTATAAAAAAACTTGCGTATAAATTAGAAGATAAAAGTTTTATTAAAAAAGTTACTAGTTCTTGTGGCAGTGATGAAATAAAAGTTTATATTGGTTCTGATTCACTTGTAGATGATAATACTACTGTAATTAAGAAAACTTATGATATTAATGGTGAAAAGGGAACTATTGCAATAATTGGTCCTAAAAGAATGGATTATGCAAAAGTATATGGACTTATTGATTATGTACTTGATGAAATAAAGAAAAAGTAGGTGATAAATTGAAAAAAGAAAATATAGAAAAAGATAATAAAAAAAATAAACATGAAATAAATGAAGAAAAATTACATGAAGAAAAAAATAGTAGTGTAAATAAAAATAAAAAAATTGAAGAAATTTCAAAAAAAGATAGTTTTGAAACTGAATGTAAAAATCTTCTTGAAATTAATAAGAGTTTACAAGAAAAAATATTAAGATTAAATGCAGAAATGCAAAATATGAATAGACGCTTTAATGAAGAAAAAGCAAGTATTTATAAATATGATGGTGAAAAGTTAATTAAAGAGCTTCTTCCTATAATTGATAATTTTGAAAGAGCTATTAAGCTTGATGATGATAATTTAACTGATGAACTATCAAAATTCTTATCTGGATTTAAAATGATTTACGCATCACTTGTTTCAACACTTAATGCAATAGGTGTTAAAGAAATAGATTGCATTGGTAAACCTTTTGATCCAAATAAAATGGAAGCTATTATGACCACTAATATAATGGAAGAAGAAGAAAATGTAGTAGTGGAAGTAATGCAAAAAGGCTATACTTATAATGATAAAGTTATAAGAGTAGCTATGGTAAAAGTTAATGAATAATTAATACTCGGATAAAAGAAAGGAATGATAAAATATGAGTAAAATTATTGGTATAGATTTAGGTACAACAAATAGTTGTGTTTCAGTACTTGAAGGTGGGGAAGCTAAAGTTATCCCTAATGCTGAAGGCAATCGTACTACTCCTTCAGTAGTTGCTTTCAAAGGTGATGATGAATTAGTTGGAGAAACTGCTAAAAGACAAGCAGTTACTAATGTAAAAAATACTATTTCATCAATTAAAAGAAAAATGGGTACATCTGAAAAAGTTGAAGCAAATGGAAGAAAATATACTCGAGAAGAAATTAGTGCAAAAATACTTGCAAAACTTAAGAAAGATGCTGAAAGTTATTTAGGAGATAAAGTAACAAAAGCTGTTATTACAGTTCCTGCTTACTTTAATGATGCACAAAGACAAGCAACTAAAAATGCTGGTAAAATTGCTGGTTTAGAAGTAGAAAGAATTATTAATGAACCAACTGCTGCTGCTCTTGCTTATGGACTTGATAAACAAGATAAACTACAAACTATTTTAGTTTATGACTTAGGTGGTGGAACATTCGATGTTTCTATTCTAGAACTTGGTGATGGTGTATTTGAAGTTAAATCAACTGCTGGAAATAATAAACTTGGTGGAGATGACTTTGATGAAAGAGTTGCAAATTATTTAATTAATGAATTTAAGAAAGAACATGGAATAGACTTATCTAAAGATCCTATGGCAATGCAAAGGGTTAAAGATGCAGCTGAAAAAGCTAAAAAAGATTTATCTTCAATGACTACAACTCAAATATCGCTTCCATTTATAACTCAAAATGATAATAAAGAACCACTTCATATGGATATTTCATTATCTAAAGCTAAATTTGAAGATTTAAATAAAGATTTATTTGATTCAACTCTTGAACCAGTTAGAAAAGCATTAAAAGATGCTAAACTTACTGCAAAAGATATTGATAAAGTTATTTTAGTTGGAGGATCATCAAGAATCCCTTATATTCAAGAACTTGTTAAAAAAGAACTTGGTCAAGAACCAAATAAGAGTGTTAACCCTGATGAAGTTGTTGCGATGGGTGCTGCTATTCAAGGTGGAGTACTTACTGGTGAAGTAAATGATATAGTACTTCTTGATGTTACACCACTTTCACTTGGTATTGAAACTTTAGGAAATGTTATGACTGTATTAATTCCAAGAAATACAACTATTCCGACAAGTAAGAGTCAAGTATTTAGTACAGCAGCAGATAATCAACCAGCTGTAGATATTCATGTATTACAAGGTGAAAGACCAATGGCATCTGATAATAAAACCCTTGGAAACTTCCAACTTACAAATATTCCACCAGCAAGACGTGGAGTACCACAAATTGAAGTTAAATTTGATATTGATGCTAACGGTATTGTAAATGTAACAGCTAAAGACCTTGGTACAAATAAAGAACAATCAATTACTATTACATCATCTACAAATCTATCTGATGAAGAAATTGATAGAATGATGAAAGAAGCTGAAGCCAATAAAGAAGCCGATGAAAAGAAAAAAGCTGAAAGTGAAGCAAGAAATGAAGCTGATTCAATGATTCTTGCAACTGATCGTGCTTTAGAAGATCTAGGAGATAAAATTGATCCTAAAGACAAAGAAGAAGCTACTAAATTAAAAGATGAATTAGTTGAGGCTTTAAAAGGCAATGATATTGATGATATTAAAGCTAAAACAGAAAGTTTAAATAAAAAAGCAATGGAACTTGCTGGAAAAGTTTATGAAGCAAATGCAAAAAATGCTCAATCTGAAAATAATGATAATTCTTCAGATAATACTGATGATGCACAAGAAGCTGAATATAAAGAAAAATAATAAAGAAAGGAAATTATTAGGTTCTAGGTTACTAGAACCTAATATTTGCATAAAAATATGGAAGATCAAATTAATTTAAAAGATTTATTTAAAACTGATAAAGATTTTGAAAAAGAATTAAAATCTTTAGAAAAAGAAACAAAAAAAATATTTTCTTATGAAGGACATATATTAGAAAGTCCTGAAAGTTTATATAATTTTTTAGCCTTTGATACATTAATTTCTAAAAGATTAGAAAGACTTTATTTATATGCTCATATAAATAATGATTTAGATTTAACTAATCAAAAATATCAAGATTATTTAGGAAAAGTATTAAATTTAGCAAATAATATTAGTGAAAAATCCTCTTTTGTATTACCAGAATTATTAACAAAAGACTATAGTGATATACTAAAAATGATAAAAAACTATCCTAAACTTAAAGAATATAAAAATAATTTAAAAGATATTTATCGTAATAAAAAAATAATTAAGAATAAAGATGAAGAAAAAATTATTTCTATTTTAACATCAACTTATGATAAACCAGAAGATATATCAGAGTTTTTACTTACAACTGATTTAGATTATGGTTATATAATAGATGAAAATGGTAAGAAAAATAAACTTACTTTATCAAATTTTAGTACTTATTTAGAAAGTAATAATGGTAATGTTAGAAAAGATGCTTTTGAAGGAATTTATAAAAATATTAAAGCATTTGAAAATACTTTTAATGCAATATTTACTTCCAAAATAATGGAAAATAATAAACTATCTAAAATAAGAGGTTTTGATAGTGCTCGTAAATTAAGTTTATATCAAAATAATATAAAAAATAATATATATGATAAATTAATTGAAGGAATTCATAAAAATTTAAATAAATTTTATAAATATTATGATTTTAAAAAAGAAGTATTAAATATAAAAGACTTTCATATTTATGATACATATGCAAATATTACAAGCAATTTTAATAAAGATTTTTCTTTAGAAGAAGCAAAAAATATAATTATTTCATCATTAAGTATTTTAGGTAATGATTATATAGATATAATAAAAAAATCATTTTCTGATAACTGGATTTCATATTATCCTAAAAAGAATAAAAGAGATGGAGGATATTGTACATGTGCATATTTAGCCCATCCTTATATTGTAATAAATTATGAAAATAAACTTGAAGATGTTTCTACACTTGCTCATGAACTTGGCCATGCTATGCATTATTATTATGCTAAAGAAAATAATACTTATGAAGATTATAATTATTCAATTTTTGTAGCAGAAGTAGCAAGTCAAGTAAACGAAATAATACTTACAGATTATTTATTAAATAGTGCGGATAATATTGAAGAAAAAAAATATTTATTAGATAGTATTTTAAAAAGATTTAAAGCAACTATGATAAGACAAACTATGTTTGCTGAATTTGAAGATATTCTTCATAATAAAGAAAATGAAGGCATTATATTAACTAAAGATGTTGTTCAAAATACATATTATGATTTAAATAAATTATATTTTGGTGAAAATGTAATTATTGATGATTATATAAAATATGAATGTTATAGAATACCACATTTTTATTATAATTTTTATGTGTATCAATATGCTACTGGATATGCAGCAGCATTAAAAATAGCCCATGATATTATTAATAAAAAAGCAGGTGCTTTAGAAAAATATCGTAAATTTTTAACTCTTGGTTCAACACTTGATCCTGTAAAATCACTTGGTGTAGCGGGAGTTGATATGTTAGATGATAAATTATATGATGAAGTATTTACATATTTTGATAATTACTTAAAGGAGTTGAAAAAATTATATGAGTAGTAAAAAAGATTATTATGAAGTATTAGGTGTTTCAAAAGATGCATCTGATGAAGAAATAAAAAGATCATTTAGAAAACTTGCTAAAATGTATCATCCAGATAATAAAGAAACTGGTGATGAAGCTAAATTTAAAGAAGTAGGAGAAGCATATGCAATACTATCTGATCCAAATAAAAGAAAACAATATGATCAATTTGGTTCTGCTGCTTTTGATGGAACTGGAGGTTTTCAAGGAAATGGTGGATTTGGTTTTGATGCAAGTGATATAAATCTTGATGATATTTTACGTAGTGTTTTTGGTGATAGTGGTTTTTCTTCTTTTGGGGGCTTTTCAGGTCAAAGAAGAAGACAAAGTAAAGGTAGTGATGTAAGAGTTACTGTAGATCTTACTTTTGAAGAAGCTGCTTTTGGCTGTGAAAAAACTATTGAAGTTAATTTAAAAGATAGTTGTCCTAATTGTGATGGAAAAGGTGGTTTTAATGAAAAAACATGTCAAACTTGTCATGGCCAAGGTGTTGTTTTAGAACAAGTTAGATCACTTTTTGGCCTTATGCAAACTCAAAAAGTATGTCCTGATTGTTTAGGAAAAGGTGTAACTTATGCTGAAACATGTTCAAATTGTAAAGGAATGGGTATAGTTGGAAATAAAAAGAAAATTAAAATTAAAGTACCTGAAGGAGTAGATTCTGGTCATGAATTAAGACTTGCAGGTAAAGGAAATTCTATTCAAGGTGGAGAAAATGGTGACCTTTACGTAGATTTTAATATTAAAGAACATCCTCTTTTTGAACGTCAAGGAAATGATATTTATTTAGAACTTCCTATTAATGTTGCTCAGGCTACTTTAGGATGTGAAGTAGAAATTCCTACAATAAATGGTAATGTTATTCTTGATATAAAACCTGGAACTCAAAATTATACAAAATTAAAATTAAAAGGAAAAGGTTTAAAAAGTCCAAATTCATTAATAAGAGGTAATATGTATGTAGTTGTAAATATTATTATACCTACAAAACTATCTTTATCTCAAAAGAAATTATTTAAAGAATTATTAGAATCAAATTTAGATAATGAGGAAGAAATTAAAGATTTTAAGAAAAAAATGAAGTAGTATAAATTATTTCATTTTTTATGTAATATAATCCAATAAATAATGATTTTTTACTTAAAATTCACATTTTTTTTAAAAAAAAGTATAAAAATAGTAGACAGGTACAAAAAAATATAGTATAATCATTAAGGCATTGAGAAATGCGAGCATATGTAGGTGATAATAAGCCTAAATATAAAAAAGTGTATTTGGTGAAAAAATAGATAGTAATATCTATTTTTTTGTTAAAAAAATTATTAATAAATTACCTTTATTTACTTTGACATATAATATTACTTTGTGGTATTATTTTATTAGAGTAGAGAAAGGTATTTTTATTATGAAATTAAAAGATATAATAATAAAAAATAAATATAAATTATTAACAATTATAGGTGTTTTATTAACTTTTTCAATATTACTTGCAATATCTTATGCTTTTTTTGGAAGGGTTATAGAAAATACAAATACTAATGCAATATCTGAAATAAATACATCTTATTATTCATTTACTGCAACAGGTGATATCAATATATCACTTACTTTAAATGAAGAATTATTAGGAGTTGAAAGTGCAAATAATACAGTTCCTGCGTTTACATCAAATGGTGGTAATTTAAATTTAAATTTAACTACTTTAGATAGTGCAAAAGATATTTCTTGTACTTATGATATTGTTTATGAACCAGTTGATGCTATAAATTCCTCAAACAATATAAATGAATTTACAATAGCAGGTGAGTCAACATCTGGTTTATCTTTTAATGAAACTAATGTAGTAGGATCAAATCCAGTTATTCTTATATCTAATGCTTTAATTAAGACAAATGCATCTTCTTCACTTACAACATTAGATTCTTGGAATTTTACAATTAATTTTTATAATTTAAATGCTATTCAAGATTATATTGTTGGTACAAATATAAGTGGTAATATTAAACTTGAAAATATTAATTGTGGATTCAATAGTAATATAGAGTATGGCTATGAAACTATTCTTACCCAAAATGGAGGAAAAACTGCAATAGAATCAAAAGGTACACCTAACTTTTTAACATATGAAAAAGGAGTAGTAGGAATGTATGCAGCAGAAGATGACCTTGGAACTTCTTATTACTTTAGAGGAAAAGTTAATAATAACTGGGTAAAATTTGGAAAATATATAAGTGATATGTATTATAATTCAAGTGATAAGACATTATATAATGCATGCCCAGCTGGTGGGTCATGTACAAAGATAGCTTCCTCTGGGAATGAAATGTACTGGCGAATAATAAGAATAAATGGTGATAATTCTATAAGAATGATTTATTCGGGAGTAACACCGCCATTAGAAACAAAACAATTTGTTATGGAAGATAACAATTATTCAATAACAATTGGTTCGACTCCATTTAATACAAGCGGTGATAAATCAGAATATGCGGGATATATGTATACTTTAGGACAGCAACATGGAACAAGTACAGATAGTACAATAAAAACATATTTAGATAATTGGTATACATTTACAAATCTATCAACATATTATGCAAAAGATTTAATAGCAGATCAAATATATTGTAATGATAGGAATACATCAAGTACATGGGAATCAACACCCGCTGATATAATGGCTTATTCGTCTGGAGAAAGACTAAGCAATGGAACACCAAGTTTAAAATGTTCAATTAAAGAAGATAGATTTACGGTAAATGATGTAGTTAATGGCAATGGGAAATTAACCAATCCTGTAGGTTTAATAACGATTGATGAGTTGTTATATGCAGGTACTAACCAAGAAAACGCAAATAGTGCATGTTATTTATATACCGGATCAAATTATTGGTCTGGTTCACCATTTGGATTTGTAAAAAGTTATGCTTTTACAAATATTATCAAAGAAGATGGAACTTTAAACGTCGATAGTGTTGAACAGAATATTGGAGTTCGCACAGTAATTTCTCTATCATCTAATGTTAAGTTATATGGTTCAGGGTTATATAGTAATCCATATGTTATTGAAAATCCAAATTTAGATGTCCAGTAGAAAGGAATATATGAAAAATAGAAATATAATATTAAGTGTTATTGTTTTATTACTTATACTTTGTACAGGTATATCTGTTTCATATGCCTTTTTTAAAATATCTAAAAGTACTCAAGATCCAAATATTACAGTAAATATTGATAATGTTCCAGCATGTGTTTCTCTTCAGATGACTAATACTAATATTGTTTCAATTACAAATGAATATGCAGTTCCTATAACAGATGCTAAAGCATTATCTTCCGATGTATATAAAACTTCTTTTGATGTTATTAATAATTGTGACTCTTCAAAAGATTTAACTATATTACTTGCTCCTACTAATAGTTCTACTATGCCAGTAAGTGCATTAAAATATGCTTTAGTAGAGCAAAGTGAAGTGCCTTCAAGCGGAACATTAATTTCAGATAAATTAGGTTTAAATAATGGGACAAAACTTGAACTTAAACAAAAATATAATCAAGATATATCAATAGGTTATAGTGTAGGTAATAAGACAGTACCCGCTAAAACGACTAAAAGTTATAATTTATATTTATGGATAGATGAAAATGAAGGTGGTCTTGGACAAAATATTACTATGAATAAGTTATTTGAAGGATATATTGTACTTGGTTCAGGTTCGTTAGGAACTCCGCCTACGCCACTATATGATACTATTCAAGCAAAATATAATGAAGGAAATACATTTGTAAAACTTTATGATGGAGAAGGATCAGATACTTATACAAACTCAGTATACTATTATAATGGTGCTGTTGAAGATAATAATGTTTTATTTGCAAACTTTTGCTGGAAAATGGTTAGAACTACCGATACTGGAGGCGTTAAATTAATTTATAATGGAACGCCAAAAACTATTTATGAATCTGTTAATCCATTAGAAGAATCACAATATCTAAATCTATCAAATGATGCAAACTATCCATATACATTTGATAGCACTAATAAAACATGGACAAGTACAAATAAAACTAATAGTGCAACAGGTACAATAACATTTACTGTAGCAGAAGCAGGAGATTATATACTATCATATACTGTTTCTTCTGAAAAAAATTATGATAAAGCAATATTTTATAAAGATGGTACAAAGCTTGGCACTTACAGTGGTTCTGTAAGTGGAACAATTAATCTAGATGGTCTTACAACTTCAAATGTAATAAAAGTTGAATATACAAAAGATTCATCAGCAGCAAGTGGAAGTGATAATGTAGTCTTTAGTTTAGGTAAACCCTCTGGTAATTCATATTTAACATGCAATAACACGGGAACTGATTCTCAAATAGGTACAAGTAAGTTTAATAGTAGTTATACTTCTCCTGCATATGTAGGTTATATGTATAATACAGTGTATACGTATTCATCTAAATCAATGTCATCATTATCTAATATAGTATTTGGTAATTCATTTACATATTCAGGAGGAACGTATACACTCACTGATACAATGACAGTAGCAACATGGTCAAGTGGTTATAATACAATAAATAATAATCATTATACGTGTTTTACTACAGGTACTACCTGCCCATCTTTATATTATGTATATTATACTAATTCTTCAACTGCATATTATATAACACTTACGGGTGGTAAATCTGTGGGTGATGCCTTAAATGAAATGCTATTTGCTGATGATGTAAATAAAACTGATTCTGCTATAAAAACATATATAGAAACTTGGTATGAAAATAATATGACAGCATATACATCATATCTAGAAGATACAACTTATTGCAATGATCGAAGTATATTAAATTTAAATAGCTGGAATCCAAATGGAGGAGATGTAAGAAGTTATTTACAATTTAAAAATTATAATACAAATTATAGTTTAGTATGTGGTAGTGTTACAGACCAGTTTAGAGTAGGAAATACAAAAGCACCACTAAAATATCCAGTAGGTTTACTTACAGCGCCAGAAGTATGGCTAGCTTATAAAGACGCAAGTTATAGTACATATTATTTAAATACAGGAAATCTTTATTGGCTTGGGTCCCCTTACGACTTCGACTACTATAGTGCAGTCGGGCGTAGCGTCGATAGTTCGGGTCTCATGAGCAACTACTACGTGAACGACTCTGGCGGGGCCCGGCTGGCCGTTTCCTTAAAACCTGGCACCGAGTATATTTCAGGAGATGGGACATATACTTCGCCATTTTTGATAGAATAACGCAGTAATAAGTAGGGTGCCAACACTTTACACTAGAAAGTCCTCGCGAAAACCCTTTCGCGAGGCGCCGAAGTAAAAAAATAACGCTAAGATAAATAAGAGGGAAAAATATTGGGTTAAACATAAAGTTTAATCTAGGATTATGTCGTAATAAAAGTATAGCTTTTGGCTTGGGTCCCCTAACAACTTCAACAACAATAATGCTAACGGGCGTAACGTCAATAGTTCGGGTAACATGAGCAACAACAACGTGAACAACTCTAACGGGGCCCGGCTGACCATTTTCTAATAATAATTTAATCTTTGCTAAATTTATAATATTTAATATTATGGTGAAATTTAGCATTTCATAATTGGAAACAGATATAATTCTATGAACTTATGTTCTAAAAATATATGTAGTGTAGGCTATGCTAGTTATTTAATAATTAGCATAGCAATTTATTACTAAAGGATAAAGGATGAATAGTAATAATGATTTTATTTTATTAAAAAGAGTTAATATATTTAATGATTATATTAATCAGTATGTTGTTTCATTAATACCAAGTGTTCATCGAGATATTAAAATACATTTGCTTGATGAAAGTTATAATTTACTTAAAAATTTATATGAAGCAATATATAATAAAGGCAATATTAGAAATAAATATATAATAGAACTACTTGTTTGTATTTCACTTATAGATGGTTTATTAGGTAGTATTATGAAATATAATAAAAATAAACATATTATTAAAGCTATTAATTTATTAACTGATATAAAAAATATGACTTATGCATGGAAGGCAAATATTAGTGAAAAAGAAGATAAATAATATATATTATAAATATTTAACATTTGATAATTTATTAAATTGCTATAATATTGTAAAAAAAACTTGTAAGAATAAAAAAGCAATTAATAGATTTGAAATGAATAAATATACTAATATTTATAATATATATAAATCTTTATATAATAAAACTTATAAACCATATAAATATACATTATTTATGATATTTGAACCAAAACCAAGACTTGTTATGAGTCAAACTATATCTGATAAAATAGTAAATCATTTTGTAAGTAAATATTATTTAATACCTTTTTTATCTAATAAATTAATTTATAGTAATGTAGCAACTAGAATAAATAAAGGAACTAAACTTGCAAATAAATTAGTGATTAAATATATAAATAATATAAGAATGAATAATAAATTTGAAAATATATATACTTTAAAAATTGATATAAGTAAATATTTTTATAATATTAATCATAAAATATTAATTAATTTATTAAAAAATGATTTTTTAGATAATGATGTAATTAATTTAATTAAAATTATACTTAATGAAACAAATAGTAATTATATAAATGAAAAAATTAAAATATATAATCAAAAATATAAATGTGATATACCATTATATAAAAAAGATATTGGTTTAAGTATTGGAGCAATGTCAAGCCAGTTTCTTGCAATTTATTATTTAAATAAATTAGATCACTATATAAAAGAAATACTTAATTGTAAATATTATATTAGATATATGGATGATTTTATTATACTAAGTAATAATAAAAATTATTTAAAATATGTTTTTAAAAAAATAGAAAAACAAATTAATTATTTTGATTTAAAAGTTAATCCTAAAAGTAATATATATAATTTAAAATATGGAATAAATTTTTTAGAATATAGATATAAAATAATTAATAATAAGTTTTATATATTATATAAAAAAGGAAATATAAAAAGAATTAATAATAAATTAAAATTTTTAAAGAAATATGATTTATTAAAATATTATAAATCAAAAGCAAGTTATAATGGATATTTAAAAATAAGTGAAAAGGAATTTAAAATGAAAAGTATTGAAAAATATGATTATTATAAAAATAATAATAAAAATGTAATAATATTTATAAAAGAGGGAGTTTTTTATAAAACCTATAATAATGATGCAATTATTATGTGGAATTTATTTAAATATAAAATAAATAATAATAATTTATCATTTAGTATAAATACAAAAGATAAAGTTTTTAATTATTTAAATGAATTAAATATAGGTTATTTAGTTATAGGTAATGATAATATTTATGTAAAAGGAAATGATGAAGTTTATAATTTATATAATAAGTTATCTAATATTTATTATGATAAATATAATAAAATAAGTAAGTTAAATGAATTAGTTGATAATTTATTAAATAAAGATATAAATAATTATGAAATTATATTAAATTTTTTAAATAAATTAAAAAAGGAAGTATTATGAAAGAAATTAATAATTTTGAAGAATATCTTAAATATGAACTTAATTATTCAGATTATACTATTAAAGAATATATTTTACATGTAAAAGATTTTTTAAAATATTTAGAAAATAATAAAATAAATTATTTAAATATTAATAAAGAAGATATTATAAAATATTTAAAATATTTAGATAATGAAAAATTATCAAATAGAAGTATTGGAACAATACTTTCTAGTTTAAGATGTTTTTATAATTATTTACTTGATAATGGTTTTGTTAAAGTAAATATATTTAAACTTATTAGTAATCCTAAAATGGATAAAAAACTACCTAATTTTTTATCATATGAAGACTTGCAAAAAATACTTGATAGTATTACAGATAAAGATGTTTTATCTTTAAGAAATAAAATGATTATAGAACTTTTATATGCCACTGGAATAAGAGTTAGTGAACTAATTAATATTAAAATAAGTGATATTGATTTTAATAATAAAACTATTAAAGTAATGGGTAAAGGTAAAAAAGAAAGAATTGTCTTTTTTGGAGATTATGCTTTAGATGCAATAAATATTTATTTAAAAAATAATCCTTATAATAATGAGTATTTAGTTTTAAATAGTAAAGGAGAAAAAATTACTGTTAGGGGAGTAGAACTTATTATTGAAAAAATAAGTAAAATGGCATGTATTAATAATAATGCTCATCCTCATACATTTCGTCATACTTTTGCTACTCATATGCTTAATAATGGTTGCCCACTTAAAAGTGTTCAAGAATATTTAGGCCATAGTTCATTATCTTCTACTGAAGTATATACTCATATAACTAATGATTATATTAAAGAAGAATATTTAAAAAATATACCTAGAAAATAGTTTTTTAAAAAAAGTGGGCCGAAAAATGTGATAATTAAGATAAAAAGTCCTCCTAAAAATGTGATAGTTTTGTAGTAAAGTGGTCAAAAAAATGTGATAATTTATATATAGGATGTTTTAATGAAAAAAATAGTTCTGTGTATAGTATAAGATTATCTATCAAAAATTTTGGAATTATTAATGGTATTAAATCAATTCCATTATATGCTGTCTTTTGTATAAAATAATATTAAAATATTTCTTGTAAAAAAGTATTTAATATTATATAATATGATAGAAAAAAGAAAGGAAAATATTATGGAAAAAAATGTACATGAAATAGAAATTAAATTAAATAATGAATGGGAAAAATGCTTAGATGATGCATTTAAGAAAAAAGTTAAAGAAGTTAAAGTTGATGGTTTTAGAAAGGGTAGTTGTCCAAAAGATGTTTATATCAAAAAATTTGGTATTGAATCACTTTATATGGATGCTGTTGATGAAGCGGTAAGTATTGGCTATAAAAAAGTTTTAGAAGATAACAAACTAAATCCAATTATTGAACCTAAAGTTGATGTTAAAAATATTAATGAAAAAGAAATTACTTTTGCATTTACAATTATTACTAAACCAGAAATCACTTTAGGAGAATACAAAAATTTAGGAATTAAAAAAGAAAAAGCTAAAGTAACTAAAGAAGAAATTGAAAGTGAAATTAAAAAATTACAAGATCAAATGGCTGATTTAGTAGTTAAAGAAGAAGGCACTATTACAAATGGTGATACTGCTATTATTGATTTTAATGGTATTGTTGATGGAAAAGCCCTTGAAGGCGGTAGTGCAGAAAACTTCTCACTTGAAATTGGTTCAAAATCATTTATTCCAGGTTTTGAAGAAGGCCTAATAGGTCATAAAACCGGTGAAACAGTTACTTTAAATCTTAAATTTCCAAAAGATTATGTTGAAAATTTAAAAAATAAAGATGTTACTTTTGAAGTAAAAATTAATGAAGTTAAAGTAAGAGTGCTTCCTGAAATTAATGAAGATTTCTTTAAAGATTTAGGATATGAAGATATTAAAACTAAAGAAGAACTTGAAGAAAAAATCAAAAAAGATTTAATAAGTGAAAAAGAAGCAAAAATTGCTGATGAACACTTAGATAAATGTCTTGATAAAGCATGTGAGAACATGAAAGTTACAATAAATGATGAAATTGTTGATGATGAAATTCATAGAATGATTCATCAATATGAAGAGCAACTTAAAATGCAAGGATTAGATTTAAATAAATATTTTGAATTAACTGGTGATAATGAAGAAGGTCTTCATAATAAAATGCATGATGAAGCACTTAAGAGAGTTAAATATCGTTTCTTAATTGAAGAAGTTGCTAAAAATGAAAATATTGATTTTACTAAAGAAGAAGTTGATGCTAAAGCTAAAGAAATGGCTGAAAATTATGGTATAAGTGTTGATGAACTTATTAAAGCATATGGAACAATTGATATTGTTAAATATGATATGACAATGCATAAAGCATTAGAAATAATTAAAGAAAATAATTAGTTTAAAAGAAAACTTAGTTTTTCTTTTTTTATTGCATAATATATATTAGGTGATAAAATTGAAAATGGATAATAAATTTTGGGGAAAAGTAAAAAATAAAACAAAAGTTGATAAAGAAACAATAATTAGTCTTGCTAAAAAACTCCAAAATGGAAATATGAAAGATGAAACAACTATTAGAGAGGTAATTGATACACTTTCTAGCATAACAGGAAAAAGTGTAAGTGAAGAAAAAAAACAAAAAATAGTAGATAAAATAGTTAATGATAAAGTGCCTAATAATGTCGATAAAATGTTTTAATTATACTTTAAATATTTATTAATATAAAAATAGTTTAATGATACTACTACAATAATATTTATTATTTCTGAAATTAAAAGTGAATATATTCCAATTTTAAAAAATGATAAAAATGTTAGACAAATAAGTTTTATAACTGAGGCAAGTATTGTTATCTTTAACGTTATTTTTGCTTTACCAATCGCTTGCATAAATGAAGCAAATACACTTTCAAAATAAAAAAGTATAAAAACAGGTGCTAAATATTTTATATAATTTGTTCCTAATGTAGTTTTATATAAAAGCATTAATAATTCATTTCTAAATATAAATATTATAAAACTAGATGTTAAACCAATTAAAAATGTAAAGATTAAAGCTTCTTTTAATCTTTTTTTTACGTAATAAATATTTCTATTTTCAATATATTTTGATATTTCTGGAAGTAGGGCAAGTGATATAGCACTTATAAAAAAAGATGGTATAGTAAGTGTCGAAATAGCATAAGCATTATAAGCTCCATATTCAGTTAAAATAAAACTATTTGAATAACCTTTAAATAATAAAATATTTGTAAGAATTATTGGTTCAAAAAAATAACATATATTTCCGATTAATTTACTTGTAACACTTGGAATTGATAAATTTAAAATATCTTTAGCACTATTTTTAGAAAAACTAAAATTAAACATATTTTTTAAGACATTTTTATTAATACAAAAAGAAAAAGTTAAAATTGATGCAGCTTCAGTAAAAAGATATGTTAACATTAAACCAACTGCCGCATGAACATAAGATATTTTTATTAATTTTGAAATTACTGTAAGTATTAATGTAAGTCTTATTAATTGTTCAATTGTATTTGAAAGAACATGTGGATAGTTTTTTTGAATACCATAAAAATAACCTTTGAAAATGCATGCTATAGAAGAAAATGGTAATGTTAAACTCATTGCTATAAGAAGGTAATATGCTTTAGGTTCTTTTAATAAAGTATTTGCTATAAAATGACTTACTAAAAACATTAATAAGATTAAAAAAATATTTAATATTATAATAATAATTAAAGCACTGCTAAGTGTTTTTTTATCATTTTTTTGAGCTATTAATTTAGCAATTGTACTTGGCATAGCAAGATTAGATATTGTTAATAAAAGTGAATAAGTAGGCATTACAATTGAATATAGACTTATTGTAGTAGATCCAACTATTCTTGTAAAAATAACTTTAATTATTAAGCCTAATACTTTAGTAGATAATCCACTTAACATTAGAATAAATGTTGAAGTTAAAAATTTATTTTTAAATATTTTCATTATATTAAAGTTTATTACTTTAACTTTAATTATTTTACATCTAATTTAACTCGTGGTAAAATATTTATATAAAGGAAATAAAGTGAAGTATTATGGAAGAATTTAAATTTAACTCATTAAATGAATTATTTAATAGATTATATCCAGCTTTTAATACCAAAGTAAATGAACTAAAAAATGATAATATTATTGTTAGTGAAATAATGCTTTGGAATTTTTTAAAAGAAAATAATTGGTTTGGTAATACAACACTTACTTTATATGATATGGTAGAAGATATTTTTTCTTTAGACAAAGAAAAACTTATTAAATATCTTGAGAGGAATAAAAATGATAACAATAAATAATATAATTAATAATATTAAAAATCCTGATGATATACCTAAAATAAAAGATGCATATGAATATGCTGAAAAACATTTAAATGGTATTACTCGTAAAAATAAAGATAGTGAAATTAATCATGTTTTAGAGGTTACTAATATTTTAATGGAATTAAATGTTGATACTCTAACAATTATTTGTGCATTATTACATAGTATTTTAGATTTTGGAGAAGTTAATGAAGATGAAATAATTAATAAATTTGGTGAAAAAACTTATAAAATTATTTTATCATTATCAAAAATTAATCATTTAGAAATGGTAGATGACTCTGAAAGTGCAGCACTATATTTAAGAAAAGTAATGGTTGGTTTATGTGAAGATGTAAGGGTTCTTTTTATTAAACTTGCCGATCGATTACATAATATGAAAACATTTGATGCTTTAAGTAAAGAAAGACAAAAAATAGTTGCTAATGAAACTTTATCAGTACTTGTTCCAATAGCTCATCGTCTTGGTATTAATTCAATTAAAAGTGAACTTGAAAATTTATGTTTATATTATTTAAAGCCAAATGTTTATAATGATATATTAGAAAAATTAAATGATACAGTAGAAAAATTAAATGATTATTTAATTGAAATGCAAAATAGTATTTGTGATTTATTAAATGAAAATGAAGTAAAATTTGAAATAAAAGGAAGAGTTAAAAGTGTATATAGTATATATAATAAACTTAGTGCTGGTAAAAAATGGGATGATATATATGATATTTTAGCTCTAAGAATTTTTGTAGATAAAGAAAGTGATTGTTATGCAGTTGTTGGCTTAATCCACTCAAAATTTAAACCAATACCTTCAAGATTTAAAGATTACATTGCTGTTCCAAAAGAAAATATGTATCAAAGTCTTCATACAACAGTTTTTGGCCCTGGTGGAAGAAAATATGAAATTCAAATTAGGACTTATGAAATGGATGAAATAGCAGAAAAAGGTATTGCATCACATTGGTCATACAAAGAAAAAGGTACTAAAAAAATACAAAATTATATGGAACAAAAACTTGAAGTATATCGAAGTATTATTGAAAATAATGAAGAAAGTGATGACGAAGCATTTAACAATATAATTAATAATGATATATTAGGCAATTTAATGTATGTTTTTACTCCTAAAGGGGATGTTATAGAACTTCCTGAAAATGCTACACCAATTGATTTTGCTTATAAAGTTCATTCTAAAGTAGGAGATACTATGACTGGAGCTATAGTAAATGATGTAATGGTTCCAATAACAAGTACTTTACATGATGGAGATATTGTTAAAGTACTTACTAATCCAAATTCAACTCCAAGTAAAGAATGGTTAAATATTGTTAAAACTGTCCAAGCAAAAGATAAAATAAAAGCATATTTTTCTAAAAATACTAAAAATGAATATATTGAAAGAGGCAAAACTATTTTAGAAAAAGAACTTCGTAAAAAGAAAATATCTATAAATGAAGTACTTTCTAAAGATAATTTAAATATTATTTTAAAAGAACTTAAAATTAAAGATATTGATGAACTTTATCTTTCTATTGGATCATATAAATATACTGTTACTCATATATTAAATGTTTTATATCCAAAAGAAGAAAAAGTAAATGAAATTTCTTTGAAGAAAGAAAATATAAATAGTAAAAGTGATATTTTAATTGACGGTAAAGTTTCAATACTAACTCATCTTGCTAAATGTTGTAATCCAGTAAAAGGTGATGATATTATTGGAATTATAACAAAAAATGATGGAATATCAATTCATCGCAATAATTGCTCTAACATTATTAATAACGATGAAAAAATGGTTAATGCATCTTGGATAAATGAAGTAAATAATGAATACTTAGCATCTATTTTAATTACATTATCCACAGATAAAAATAAATTATCTGATATAATAAGTAAAGTAAGTATACCTAAAGTACAGATTTCTTCAATAGAAAATGTTGATAATTTAAATTATAAAGTAACTATTAAAGTTATTAATAAAAGTCAAATTGATTTAGTACTTAAAAATGTTAATAAATTAAGATATGTAAAGGATGTTAAAAGAATATGAAAGTAGTAGTGCAAAGAAGTAATAATAGTAGTGTTTCAGTTAATAATGAAATAGTTAATAAAATTGATTTTGGCTTAGTTGTTTTAGTTGGAATTACTGAAAATGATACAGATGAAGATATAGATTATTTAGTTAAAAAAATTGTAAATTTGCGTATTTTTGATGATGAAAATGGGGTAATGAATAAAAGTATAATTGATAAAAATGGTAGTATTTTACTTATTAGTCAATTTACTTTAATGGCTGATACTTCTAAAGGGAATAGACCAAGTTATATAAATGCCTTAAATGGAAAAGATGCTAAGCCTATTTATGAAAGAATGCTTGCGAAATTAAATAATTTTGTTCCAACTTTTCCAGGTATATTTGGTGCTGAAATGCTCGTTAATATAAATAATGATGGTCCTATAACAATTATAATTGATAGTAAAAATAAATAGTCATAAAATAAAATCATCTTCATATACTTTTGTAGGAGATGATTTTTTATGAATTTAATAATACCTTTTGAAAAGAAAGTTAAATTTGACACACCTATAAGTGAAATATGTAGTATATCACTTGAACATGAAATAACAAAAAATGATAGTGAAATTTTAGGTAATTTTTTAATAACTGGTACTTATAAAGAACATGAATTAAGTGTAAATAAAACAGATTTTAATTTTACTCTTCCTTTTTCAGTAGAACTAACTACTAGAGTAGATTTATCCTCACTTGATATGTCTATTGATAATTTTACATATGATTTAAATGGAAGTGATTTAGATATTAAAATAGATTATGTAATTGAAGCACAAGAATTAAAAGAAGAACCTATTTTTGAAAGAGTAGAGGAAGAAAGTGAACCAATTACTTTAATCGAAGAAAAAGAAGAAATAACAAATAATGTAGTTAATGATAATGAAGAAAGAGAAATAAAAAGTGAAACAATTATTAATAGTGTAAAAGCTGAAGATGACTATATTTCATATCATATTCATATTGTTTCAAGTGGCGAATCATTAGAAAGTATTGCTTTAAAATATCATATTACAAAAGAAGAAATAGAAAATATTAATAATATTACCTCTATTACTGAAAATGATAAATTACTTATTCCTTTAGAAAATGAATAGTTTAGCATATATAAAAAGTGTATATAAACCATTTAGAATTACCAAAAATAAAAATGTTACAATAGTTGAATCAACGGAAGGTAAATTTGTTTTAAAAAAGGAAAATAAAGATTTATATACACTTTTTAATTATTTAGAAAAAAGAGGTTTTACATCCTTTCCTAAACTTGTTAAAAATTTTCGTGATGAAGATAATCTATTTGAATATGTAAATGAAGATGTAATATTTAATGAACAAAAACTAATGGATTTATCAGATGTATTAAGTAGTTTACATAATAAAACAGTTTATTTTAAAGAAACAAATATTGATAGTTTTAAAGAAATATATGAAAATATTGATAATAACATTAAATATCTAAGTAACTATTATAATACTATTTTTTTAAAAAATTTAAATGAAGAATATCAAAGTCCAAGTAATTATTTATATTCAAGAAATTATTTTAAGCTTCGGGAAGCATTAAACTTTTGTAAAAATGAACTTGATAATTGGTATTCTTTAGTAAGTGAAAAAGAAAAAGTAAGAGTAAGTGTTGTTCATAATAATTTAGCTATGGATCATTTTATTGAAAATAGAGATAATTCTGTTTTAGTTAGTTGGGATAATTATAAAATAGATACACCAGTACTAGACTTTGTAAATTTATATCATAATGAATATTTAAATTATGATTTTTCTTCCTTTTTAGAAAATTATTTAAATACTTTTGAACTTCTTGAAGAAGAAAAAAAATTATTATTCATTTTAATAAGTTTACCTAAATTTGATATTATTGAAGGAACTGAATTTGAAAAAACAAAAAAAATTCATGAAAATATTTTATACTTATATAAAACAGAAAAATTAATCAGACCATATTATATGGATAATGACAACAACTAAAAGTAAAAGAAGCATACCTAATATAAATAAATTAGTTTTAAATGGCATAATAATAACAAGTGATATTTGATAAAGTATTAATATACCAAAAATAAATAATATTATATATAAAAAAATATTATTAAAAAAATCTTTCATACTATAATATATACATTAATTATGTAAATTGACATTTTTTTATAACTTTGCTATACTTTTTATAGTAGGTGAGGTATGAATAATAAGGGTTTTGTATTTATTGAAACAATTATTGTTACAGTTGTTTTAACTACAACTCTTATTTTTTTGTATTCAAATTTTAATAAAAACTTAAATAATGAAAAAAAAAGACTATATTATGATGATATAGCTTATGTATATAAAACTATTTATATAAGAGATGCTTTATTAAAAAGTATTGATGAAAGTATATTTAATATGGCTATAAATGATAGTAATACCTTTAATGGAAATAGTCTTAAAAATAATTTTGTTTATTTATTTAATAATGAATCTAAATTTTGTGTAAATTATAAAGATATAAATAATTCTTTAGATTGTAATAGTTCAAATGATTATAAATCAATTTATAAAGATAATACATTATTAAAAGATTTAAATGACTTATATAATTATAATATGCTTTTTTATATTGAAACAAAAGATATAAGTAATATAAAAAAATGTATAAATGGTACTATTGATTCAAGTTTACAAACTAAATGTGATAATTATAAATTATATACAAGTAAATACTCTGATAGTAACCTTGACGAGTTTATGAAAACATTAGATAGTGAAGATGCTAATTCCAATAGCATATTGATTGCACTTTATTATGAAAAGAAAGATGGCTCAAAACTTGACACTTTAGTTAAAGGGGGATATAATGCTTGTCTTAAATCAAATATAATGGATGATTTTAGTATTAATAGTATTTATTGTCCTAAATGTGTAGATGAAGGAATAAGAGATTATGAAACATTAAAAAAAATATATGATAATCAAGATAAAATAAGTTACAATATGAAATGTGAAAATGCTTATTATTTATCTTGGGTATATTATGAGGATGTATTATGATTAATAGATTAAATAAAAAAGGTGTTATTTCAATATCTGTTATATATTCATTTTTCTTAGTTTTTTGTTTGCTATTAGTTTTAATTTTAACAACTTATACAAATAATAGAATTAATTTTAAAATGCTTAAAAATGATATTAAGAAAAAATATATTAGTAGTGAAGAAATAACTACATCTTTAATTGGAAGTAAAATTGATACTACTTTAATGCCTTATACTGACGATGATATGGGAACAACATATTATTATAATGGCCGAGTTGATAACAATTATATTAAATTTGGTGATAATATGTTATGGCGTATTATAAGAGTTAATGGTGATGGTTCTATTAGATTAATATATGAAGGTACAATTGGTAATAGTTCTTATAATTCTTCTTCAAATGATGCAATTTATGTTGGTTATAAATATAGCCTTTATAATAATCATGGTTTAGGAAATAATAGTACAATTAAAGATTATTTAGATACTTGGTATAATAATAATTTAAGTGAAACTAAATATGAAAATTATATTGTAGGATCAATTTTTTGTACAAATCGTAATGCATTTAGTGATCCTAATAATCATAATATAACTAATAATGCTGATGGTTATGGAACAAGTACCCAATACTTTGAAAATTATAATAAAACTGTATCTAACTTAGAATGTAGTAATTCAGATGACAAATTTTATATAAATTCTTCTTATAATTCAAATGGAATACTTGATTATCCAATAGGTTTACTTTCATATGAAGAAGCAGTTTTAATGGGATTAAATAAAATAACTAATAATCCAAATAGTTTTTTAACTAATGAAAGTGATTATTGGACTTTAACACCAAGTCATTATAATGATGGTGCTTATAATTATTATATCAGTTCAAATGGAATACTATCTAATAATAGAAAGGTTTCTGATTCTATTGCAGTAAGACCAGTTATTTCTATTTCTGCGAACACACCTGTTATTGGAGTAGGAACTAAAAAAAATCCATATACTTTTTCATTAGGTGGAAGAAAATTTAATAATATATGTTCAGGTGGTGCTATATGAAACTAAATAATAAAGGTATATCTATTATAGAACTAATTATAAGTATTTCGTTAATAAGTGTTGTAATGCTATTTTTATATAATTTACTATCTAATGTAACTTTTGAAAAAGATGATGATTATTTTGCTTCATTAAATCAAGCAAATAGAATTGAAATAATTAGTAATATTGAAGATACTTTAATGTGTTATTCAATTAATAGTTATGAAATAAAAGGTGATAATGAATTAAAACTTAAGTATGCAGATAATGAATCATTTATTGTAAATATAGATCGAACTAATAATAAAGTTTCTTTTAATAAAGGAACGACTACTATAGGAAAATGGACTATAAAAAATGCAAGTATTGGTGAAATAACATGTAATGATGTAGGCGATGGAATAGTAACTACAAAGTATACTCAATGTACTATTCCAATTTATACTACAAATATTAACGATATAGAAAATAATAATAACACTATTGATGATATAACTTTTACTTTTAAAAAAGAAGTATAATAATTCCTAAAATAATTATTATTATTCTTGATAAATAAAAATATTTATAATTAATATTATAGTTTTCTAAAATTAGACTTAATTGCATTTGAATACTTAAACCACAAAAACAAATTATAGTATATGCTATAATTTGTTTTAATTTAATAGAAATATTTAATAAAGAAATACTATATAACCCTTGAGTTATTTCTATAATACCTTTTAAAATTGTTGTTAATGTGTTTTGTGAATTAAAAAATATTAAATCTGTTATAGTTTTAAAGAAAATAATTATACCCATTATTTTTAATAGATTTAATAAAGTATTATTAATAATTTTAAATAATTCTTTTTTTATATTATACTTTTCATATTTTATTTCAATATTTTTAATAGATAATTTATTTCTAATAAATAAATAATAACCTATGTTTATAATATAAATTAATAACATAAGAAAAATAACTTTTTTATTATTATTTAAAATAATAAATAAACTATTATATAAAAAAAGTGGATTATTAAAACAAGTAAAAGATAGTATTATACTTGCATCTTTTTCATTTATAATATTATTATCTAAATAATTTTTAATAATTATAGCATTAATTGGAGAACCTGATAAAATTGACATAATTATTATATAAATTTCTGGTCTTTTAAAAACTTTATTTAAATAATATGGTAAATTACATTTAATTAGTAAATTATTTAAAATCATCATAATAAATAAAAATGGAAATACTTTTGTAATAAATAAATTAAGTGATTCATTTATTGAATTTAGAAATAAATAATTATTTTTAAAAATTAAAAAAATTATAAAAAAAATAATTGTAATTAATAATATATTTATATTTTTTTTGTTCATAAATTTCCTATTTTTTGCTATAATGAACTAAGGTGATAATATGTTTAATAAAATATATGAAAAATTTAAAAAATTTATCAAAGAAAATTATAAAGGTATAATATTTCTTATTATATTTGCATTTATAGCTTTATATAAATTTCCATATGTTATTTATAAACCAGGAGGCTCAATTAACTTAAATAAACGTATTAATATTGAAGATAGTTACAATATTAATGGAAGTTATAGTATGAATTATGTTACTGTTGTAAAAGGTAATATTCCATCTTTAATATTGGCTGCATTAATGCCAAATTGGGATATCAAAAATGAAAGTGATATAACTGGTGGCATAGATTATGATTTATCATTTAAAATTGAACAAATAGAACTTAAAAATTCTATATTTTTAGCAACTTATAATGCCTATACAAAAGCTGGTAAAAAAATTATTATAAATGATAAAAAACATTATATAACTTATATTAGCAAAGAAAGTGATACTAACTTAAAAGTATTAGATCAAATAGATTCTATTGATGGCAAAAAATATGAAAATTTAAAAGAATTTCAAGATTATATTAGTTCTTTAGAAATAAATGATAAAGTTAATATAACTGTTTTAGCAAATGGTAAAACAGAAAATAGATATGCAATAGTCAAAGATTTTGATGGACTTAAAAAAATAGGTATTGCTATTACAACTGATTATGATTATGAAACAACTCCTAAAATAGAAATTAAGACAAAATCATCTGAGGCGGGTTCTTCTGGAGGATTAATGCTTACTCTTGCACTATATGATGAAATAACTGAAAAAGATTTATCTCATGGCAAAAACATTATGGGAACTGGAACTATTAATGAATTTGGTGAAGTTGGAGCTATTGGTGGTGTAAAATATAAAATGCTCGGTGCAAGTAAAGATAAAGCTGATATATTTTTTATCCCTAAAGATAATTATGAAGAAGCCCTTGAAGTATATAAAAAATTTGATTTAAAATATGATTTAGTTATGGTAGAAACATTAGATGATGCAATAAATTATTTAAATAATTTAAATTAAATGCTATAATTAAAATAATGTTAGGGAGGTTTTATGTTTACAGATGTTGAAATTTATTTAATTAATAATTTATTTAATTATGTTAGTTTTAGTAAGAATAATACTTTTGAAGAAAAATATGAAATTTTAAAAGAAAAAATTAATAAATATTTAACAAAAGAATATTTGGAAAGTATTTATTATGATATAGTGAATATATATGATTTAGAAAGCGAATATGAAGCCAAAAGAGTTATAAAAAATATTTTATATTATTTTTATTTAGAAAATAATAATGATAATATTGATTATTTGATTGATAAATTTTTAACTGATGAAAAATTTGGAATCAAAATGATTAAAAACTTTTATTTATCAATATTTAAAATGGAACGTATTAAAAAAAGTGAAAATAAACTAATTAATCAAAATCCTAATAAATTTAATAATATTCAATATTTAAAGCAAAAAATAGAAAGTTTAAATGATAAATTAAGAAATAGTGCACAATCATTATTTTTTATGTGTATGCATTATACAGGTAATATGTTTGAAGCATCAAAATTATTTAAAAATAGTTTACTTAATGAATCAAAATATAATCCTGAAGATTTTATTTTTTTGAAAAATTATTATCCATATTTTGTAAAATTAATGTATACTGACTTGTATGAATATACTTTATTTGATACAGACCCTGAAGCTAAAAATATAAATAAAATGATTTTAAATATTTTAAATAATAAAGATTTTGATTATAATAATCCTTCATTATTAAAAGAAGAATATTTATTAGTTTATATGATTGTTTTGAAAGATAGTTTGCAAAGAAAGGAAAATAGAGAAAATTTAAATGGGCAAAATTTAAAATTAGTTAAGAAAAATAACCCATTATATATGTTTGATGAATTTTAATTATGAAAAGATGTGAAGTAGATAGAAATAAATTGAGTCCAATGATGGCTCAATATATGGAAATTAAAGATAAATATCCTGATACATTATTATTTTATCGTTTAGGAGATTTTTATGAACTTTTTTTTGAAGATGCTTTAATTGCCTCAAAAGAACTGGAGTTAACTTTAACTGGTAGAGTAGCGGGACTTGATGAAAGAGTCCCTATGTGTGGTGTTCCATATCATGCTGTAAAAAGTTATATTGAAAAAGTAGTAAATAAAGGATATAAAGTTGCAATTTGTGAGCAACTTGAAGATCCAAGATTTACTAAAAAAATGGTAAAAAGGGGAGTTACAGATGTAATTAGTAAAGGAACAATTGCTGATTTAGAACTTCTTGATTCTCATAATAATTCATTTGTGGCATCATTATTAGAATATCCTGATCTATATATTTTAACAATGCTTGATATTTCTACAGGTAGTTTATTAAGTAATAAAATTTTAAAAAATGTTAATACTTTAGGTAATCAAATAGTTAAATATCAAATAAAAGAAATTGTTTTAAAAGATAATACTAATGCTAATTTAATTAATGAATTAAAAAATAAATATAATGTTGATATTGATATTTGTCCGTATGAATTAGATAAAATTAATTCATTAATTGAAAATAAACTTTCTGATGTAAGATGTGTAATTGGTGTAAAACATTTATTTTATTTTTTAATAAACACTCAACTTAAAGATTTATCTTCAATTGAGGATATTACTATTATTAATAATCAAGATTATTTATATATGGATGATTATTGTATAAATAATTTAGAATTAGTTCAAACACAAAGAAATAAATCTCGTGAGTTTTCACTATTATGGCTTTTAGATAAATGTAGAACTGCTATGGGAAGTAGAAAACTTAGAAATATGCTTCTTAATCCTTTAAAAGATAAAGAACTTATTAATAAACGTTATGATATGATTGAAAAATTTAATAATGAATTTATTTTAAAAGATAAACTTATTACTAATTTAAATGAAATATATGATATAGAACGATTAACAGGAAAAATTACTAATGGTAGTTTAAATGCAAGAGATTTATTACAATTAAAAAGAAGCTTAAAACCACTTCCTGAAATTAAAGAAATAATAGATAAATTAAATTTTAATATTGAAATTGATACATTTGAAGACATATATAATTTACTTGAAAAAGCAATATATGAAGATCCACCAATAACACTTAAAGATGGTTATTTAATTAAAGATGGCTATAATAATGATTTAGATGATTTAAGAAATATTAAAAAAAATGGTAAAGATTATATTGCAAAATTTGAATATGAAATTAAAGAAAAAACAGGAATAAAAAATCTTAAAGTTGGTTTTAATAAAGTTTTTGGTTATTATATTGAAATAAGTAAAGGACAAGCAAAAGATGTTGCTGAAAAATTTGGCTTTGAAAGAAGACAAACATTGGCTAATTGTGAAAGATTTATTTCAAAAGAATTAAAGGAAAAGGAAGATCTTATATTAAATGCTGAAGAAAGAATAATTGATTTAGAATATGAACTTTTTATGGAAATTAAAAAAGAAATAAAAAAATATGTTCCAAAACTTAGAAATACATCAGATAGTTTAAGTTATATTGATGTTATGAGTAACTTAGCAAATCTAGCTGAAAATTTAAATCTAGTAAGACCACTTATTAATGATAATCACACAATTGATATAACAAGTGGTTGGCATCCTGTTGTTAAAAATACTTTAAAAGATGAATATGTGGAAAATGATTGTAAAATGGATGAAAAAACTTCAACATTATTAATAACAGGCCCAAATATGAGTGGTAAATCAACTTATATGAGACAAATTGCTATAACAATTATTATGGCTCAAATAGGTTCTTTTGTACCTTGTAAGAAAGCTAGCCTTCCTATTATAGATAAAATATTTACTAGAATTGGTGCATCTGATGATTTAGCTGGTGGTCAAAGTACATTTATGGTAGAAATGAGTGAAGCAAACAATGCTATAAAAAATGCCACTGAAAATAGTTTGATTTTATTTGATGAATTAGGTCGTGGTACGGCAACTTATGATGGTATGGCTCTTGCTCAAAGTATAATTGAATATATTAATGAGAATATTAAATGTAAGACTCTTTTTTCAACTCATTATCATGAACTTACTATTTTGGATAGAAAATATAATTCAATTAAAAATGTTCATGTAGATGCATCATTAAATGGCAAAGAATTGATATTTTTGCACAAAGTAAAAAATGGTTCAATAGATAAAAGTTATGGAGTTCATGTCGCTTTTTTAGCAGGACTTCCAGATAAATTAATTGAAAGAGCTAATGAAATATTAAATACATTAGAAAATAAGTCTAATAATAAATGCTCATCAACTCAATTATCTTTTGATTTTGATGAAAAAAAAGAAGAGAAAAAAGATTATTTAAAAGATATTGATATAAATAATATTACACCAATTGAAGCATTAAATATTCTTTATAAAATAAAAGAAGATAATAAATAATATATGTGTTATTATATTTATATGAAAGATATGAAAAAAAATAAAACAAATAAATACAAGTTAAAAAATAATAAATTAATAATAATACTATTAATATTTTTAATTATGCTTATATATTTTATATATCCTGTTAATTTAGGTGATAAAATAGTATCTAATAAACCAAATGTAGCAAATGAAACTTCAGTTATAATAGATGATAATATTGTTTCAAAAACTATTAAAGATGATAAATATGTCTTTTTAGTTATAAATGAAAATAATAATTTAATAAGTAAGATAATTGACTATAAAACAAATAAAGAATTAAATTTTGAAGATATTTTAAAAAAAAATAAAATGGGGGATACAAACAAAAAAATAAGTGAACTTCTTTATTATAAATATCCTACTGCTATAGCAAGTTTATTAGATAATTATGCTGAAAAAGAGTATTTATATTATGATAGTTATATATTAATAAAATATACTTTAAGTAAAGATGTTTTAGATACAAATAGATCTTTTGATTTAAAAGTATATTACAATGAAATTAGCAAATATTTAAATTTTGAAGTACCACCACATTCATATCAAAATGAAGATGGTTTTGAATATGATGAAAATAAGATAACAATTGTTTTTTCTTTTGATGATGGACCAAATAATACAAAAACACAAAACATATTAAATACTTTAGAGGATTATAAAATGTCTGCAACATTTTTTATGCTTGGTAATAAATTATTAAATGATGAAGAAACAGTAAAAAAAGTTATAAACTCGCATAGTGAAGTAGGATATCATAGTTATGAACATACTTCTTTTACAAAGCAAAAAATTTCTGAAGTAAAAAATGAATATCAAACATCTAACGAAATTTTTTATAATTTAACAAATCATTATTTTAAATATACAAGACCACCATATGGTTCATATAATGAAAAAGTTTTAGAAAGCATTGATACTCCTTTTGTAAGATGGGATATAGATACTAATGATTGGAAATATCACGATGCTGAATATATTACAAAATATGTATTAGAAAACTATTCTAATGGCGATATAATTTTATTTCATGATTCATATGATACAACTGTTAAAGCTATTAATAAATTAGCTCCAATTTTATATAATTTAGATGTTCAAGTATTATCAATAACTGAATATACAAAATTAAAAAATATAAATTTAGAAAATCATAAAATGTATTTTAATTTTAAATAATACCAATTTCTTCATCATTTTGAGTTTTATATTCAATATATATTACAATTACACCTGCAATAAAAAACATTAATGATGCTGCTTCTTTTAATACGCCATATTTGTTTTGATTTATTTGTTTATAATCTGTGACTACAAAATAAAAATATATTATTAATGCAGTTGTTAAAATTGTTAAATTTATACTTTGATATATTTTTTTACTTTTTTTATTATTAGTATATAAATAGTTTTCTTCGAAATAATTTGATATTAATGCAAATATAAAAATAAAAATATATATTAACCAAATTTTATTTTCAGTTTTTAGTGAATTTAATTTATTATTCATAATAAAAAATATGTAGTAAAGTCTATTTTTTATTCTTTACTACATAATTATTAATTTTTTTTATTTTAATAATATGACCTGCAATTATTAAGATAATTCCAATGATTAATATACTTATTCCATAAAACATATTTAAAAAAGTCATTTTATTTAATATATTATCTATTATTATATATATTGAAAATATAATACATATAATTGCACAAATTAAACTATTTTGTATTTTTTTCTTAACATATTTACCTTTTTCTGTATTAAAATATTCTCTTTTTTTCTGTTTTCTTTCATCTTTGGAAAGCCTTAAATATTTAATTTTCAACTTAATCACCAAAGACATCATATCATAGAAAGAATTTTTTGTAAAATAAGTAATTATTAATTGCAAAGCAAAATAAAATATAATATACTTAATATAGATAGGAGGATTATAAGTGAAAATATTAGTAGTTGTTTTAGTAGTTTTAGTTTTAATATGTATTATATATATTATAAGTACAAGAAATGCCCTAGTAGTTTTAAGAAATAAGGTTAAAGATCAATTTAGTCAAATAGATATACAATTAAAAAGACGTTTTGATTTAATTCCTAATTTAGTAGAAACTGTAAAAGGGTATGCTAAACATGAAAAAACTACTTTAGAAGAAGTAATTCAAGCTAGAAACACATATTTATCTGCAGGAAATACTGAAGAAAAACTTAGTGCTGATAAAGAGTTAAATGGAGCAATTAACAAATTATTTGCTTTAGCGGAAAGTTATCCAGAATTAAAAGCAAATGAAAATTTTGTATCTTTACAAAATGAACTAAGTGAAACAGAAAGTAAAATAACTTATGCAAGACAATTCTATAATGATTCTGTTTTAGCTTTAAATAACAAAATTGAAATGTTTCCTAGTAGTCTTGTAGCAAAAATGTTTCATTTTGAAAAAGAGAAATTCTTTGAAGCAAATGAAGAAGAAAGAAAAAACGTTGAAGTTAAGTTTTAAGGCATTTAGTTAATGCCTTTTTTAGTAAGAGGTTATATGATGAAAAAAAATTTATTTTTAATATTTTTATTATTTATTATTTTAACTCCAGTAGTGGTATTTGCCAAAAATAATATTTATTCAAAAGATGCAAAAATATATATAGATCAAAATGGTAATGCTCATTTTACTGAAACTTGGGATGTAAAAGGTGAAGATGGAACTGAGTGGTATATTCCACTTACTAATCTTGGTAAAAGCGAAATAAGTAATTTTACAGTGCAAATGGATGGTAAGTTATTAAAATTTAAAAATTGGGATATAGATGAAAGTTTGAGTGAAAAAGCAGGTTATTATGGTTATAATTACATATCAAATGGAGTTGAATTATGTTTTGGTAAAACTGACTTTGAAAGACATAAATTTGTAATTAAATATACCATATCAAATTTTGTATTTACAACTGATGATGCTGATGTAATAAATTGGCGAATATTTGAATATCAAAATGAAAAAACAAAATGGACAAATTTTACTGCTGAAATATCAAGTTACTATAGTTTTCCAGATACATTAGATGTATGGGGATATGGTTATAAAGGTTATGCTTATGTAAAAGATGGTATAATTCAAATGTCTAATGAAGGAGCAATGGGAACAAACTATGTAGTACTTCTTGCAAAGTTTCCTAAAGGAACATTTAATACAAATGTGTCATATAATGAGTATCAAACATTTGATGATGTTTATCAAAAAAATGAAGAAGGTACATTTGATTATGACTATGAAGAAGATAATAAAAGTTTTTTCTCTAAATTAATAAATTTTATAATTAGTGCTATAAATACATTATTATTTCCTGTAATATTTATCATTGCTATTTTTAGTTCAATTAAATCACAATACGGATATAAAAATGATAAAAAAATAAAAATAAAAGAAATTCCAATGTTTAGAGAAATACCTTGTAATAAAGATATTTATTATGCTAATACATTACTTTATTTAAATAATATTGATTATAAAGAAGCAAATATAATCGGAGCAATTATTTTAAAATGGATTAAACAAGATAAAATTGCCTATATTAAAAAAGAAAAAAGTTTTAGTAAAGATGAATCTGTTTTAGATTTAACAAAAAATCCTACATTTGATAATGAATTTGAACAAAAATTATTTGATATAATGTATAAAGCTTCAAAAGATGGTTATTTAGAAAATAAAGAACTTGAAAAGTGGTGCAGAAATAATTATTCAAAATTCTTTGATTTATTTAAAGATAAAATTAATGATAATATTAATTTATTAACTACTGAAGGTAAGATTAGAAAAAGAATAGATAGAAAAGAATGTAAAAGTAAAAATGTAATGAGTGATGAAATATATGAAGATAGTATAAAATTATATGGATTAAAGAAATTTTTAGTAGAATTTTCTCAAATTAATACAAAAGAAACAATTGAAGTAAAATTGTGGGATGAATACTTAATGTTTGCATATTTATTTGGTATTGCAGATAAAGTATCAAAACAACTTAAAAATTTATATCCTGAATATATGGCTCAGCAATTAGAAAATAATAATTTAGATTTTGATACAATTATATTTATAAATAGTATTTCTTCACGAAGTGTAAGTGCTGCCTCAAGTGCAAGAAGTGCTGCTCAAAGTTATTCCTCTGGAGGAGGAGGATTCTCTTCTGGTGGAGGAGGTGGAGGTTCCTTCGGTGGTGGAGGATCATCAAGTGGCGGTGGAAGCCGTTAAAAAATGCAAAAAGTGCAAAAAGTGCACTTTTTTTATTTATTTTTTTAAAAATTGTGGTATACTTAAATAGTATTTAGAAAAAAGTTTTGTCTCCTTAGCTCAGTTGGTAGAGCAACTGACTCTTAATCAGTGGGTCTAGGGTTCGAATCCCTAAGGGGACACCATTTTAAAAATTAGTTCTTTTTAGAACTTTTTTTATTATTAAAAAAAGACCCACTTTGGTCTTTAACAATCAGATGAAGCATCTAAAAAGTAAATAGGTCTTCCTTCTTTTTGATATTGTTTTTCATAGTTTGTCATGATATTTTCAATATGTCGTTCATCATGATGTAAATCTAATGAGACTTTATTAAATGTATACCAATATTTTGATAAACTTTCTAAAGAATAGGCAAAAAAGCCTTTATTATCAGTTTTTAAAATTATATGTTTATTTTTTTTAAATATTTTATCATATATTCTTAAATAATTTTCATGAGTAAATCTTCTTTTTTCATCTTGTTTTTTAGGCCATGGATCGCAAAATGTTAAATAAATTGTATCAATTTCTTTAAGAAAAATATTACCAATTTCCTTAGCATCAATATTAATTAGTTTTAAATTTGGAAGGTTAAGATTAATTAATTTATTAACTGCCATAACCATTTGAGAATCTACAATTTCAAGTCCTATAAAGTTAATATTAGGATATTTTTTAGCCATATCTATTATAAAATCACCTCTACCCATACCAAGTTCTAAATGAATAGGGTTATTATTACCAAATAATTCATGCCACTTTTTTTGATAGTCAAATGGTTTTTTTACAAGATAAGAGCTTCCTTTAACAATTTTATCTGCATTTTTAATTACTTTATATTGCATAATTTTCACTTCCCATTTATTATTATAATAAAAATGCAAGATTTAAGCAATAAAGTTACTATTTATTTACAAATTTAATAAAAAATTAGATTTTTTTAAAAAAATAGTTGCATTTATGATAAAAATAAGGTAAAATTAAAAAGTACGTAAAAAGTTTACGTGGGCTTGTAGCTCAGCTGGTTAGAGCGCACGCCTGATAAGCGTGAGGTCGGAGGTTCAAGTCCCCCCAGGCCCACCATTAATGGCCCGTTGGTGAAGCGGTTTAACACACATGCCTTTCACGCATGGACTCATGGGTTCAAATCCCGTACGGGTCACCAAATTAAAAACTACTCAGTTAATCTGAGTTTTTTTGTGCTTTATTTTTTTACAAAAAAAAATCCATTAATGGATTTAATATATAAAATGGCGGAGCAGGAGAGATTTGAACTCTCGCACCAGTTACCCGGTCTACACCCTTAGCAGGGGCGCCTCTTCAGCCTCTTGAGTACTACTCCATACCAAGCTACTTATTAATTTTACTATAAAAGTAGCCGTTTTGTCAATTAACTTAATGCACTTTTAATATTTTCTACAAATTGATTCATAATATTAAAGTAATCATCATCGTCAAGTGATAAAGTTAATGAATCTACAATAATAGTTTTTGCATTATAATTATTTACAAGTTCTGTAACTATTTCATTATCAATATCAGTATCTAAACATAATATATATTTATATTTGCTAGATTTAAATTTATTTTTAATATTATTTAGTCTAATTTCTTTTAAATTTTCTTCGTCTTGTAAACTTATTACATTGAAACCATAATCATTTAAAAAGTTTAGTGTATTACTGCTAGTAATAATATTATTTTTTTCATTAGCATTTGATGCTATAGTTCTTAAATTAACATCAATTAGTGATATTTTTTCTTCAAAGTCAGAATAATTATTATTAACTTCTTCAATAATGTATTTACTAGTTAAATAATTTGTTAAATTTTCTTTAATATTTTTTGATAACATTAAATAATTTTTTGGACTTAACCATAATTCTTCAGAAGAATTATCAACATTTAAACCATATGATACATCAATAATTAATAAATCCTTATTTTTATTTATCAAAGTTTTTGCAGTTTCTTTTTCATTTGTTAAACCATTATAAATAAATAAGTCTGATTTTGCATAATAATCAATTTGTTTATCAGTTAAATTAAAAGTACTTAAATCACAATCTTTCGGATAAATACTATCAATTGTTGAATATGCTCCATATAAATAATTAGTAACATACTTTATTGGATAAACTGTAGTATAAATTGTTGCACCTTCTAAATCATCTTTTTGTATTGTACAAGAGCATGTTATTAAAATAATAAGTGAAAATATTAAAATATTTTTTAAAAAACTTTTTTTCATATATCTCCTTTTATTTATGGAACTGGGTCATAACCACATGGACCATTTGGGCGGCATTTTTTTAACCTTTTTAGCCCTAATTTTATGCCTTTTATTACGCCATACTTATCAATTGATTCTATCATATATTCACTACATGTTGGGATAAAACGACACATTTTATGTGAATAACTTGGAAAAATTTGATAACCTCTAATTAAAAGTATTATAATTTTTTTCATATCTCATTCACAATTTTTATTATACAATACTTTTTATAAATTTACAATTTATTTATATTATGGTATACTAAATTATGCGAAAGTAGTAGGGTGAAATAATGGATTTTTTAAAAAAATATGGAATTGAAATTAATAATAAAAAACTTTTAATGATTGCATTAACTCATTCATCATATGCTAATGAAAAACATTTAGAACATTATGAAAGACTAGAATATTTAGGTGATTCAATATTGCAATTAATCATAAGTGAATACCTTTATAATCAAAAAGATTTAAAAGAAGGTCAAATGTCTAAAATTAGAGCTAGCTATGTATGTGAAGAAGCATTAAATGTATATGCTAAAGATGTAGGATATGAAAAATGTATTAAAGTTGGAAATGGCTTACATGGAATTCCTAATAATACTATTATTGCCGATGTTTTTGAGGCAATACTTGCAGTAATATATCTTGATCAAGGCTTTGAAGTATGTAAAAAGTATGTTTATGATGTTGTTGTTCCACATATAAAAAAGCAAGAAAGTCTTTTTTTAGATTATAAAACTATTTTTCAGGAATTAATTCAAACTTCTCAAAAATCAGTTGTATATGATATTGAAACAGTTAGTGAAGATTCTAATAATCCATTATTTAAAGCCAGTGCAAAAGTTAATGATATTATTCTTGGAGTAGGTATTGGAAAAACCAAAAAAGAAGCTGAACAAAATGCTGCGAAAGATGCATTAAAGAAAAGTGCAAGGTAAAATATGTATATAAAAAGTATAAAAATCCAAGGTTTTAAATCTTTTGCTGATAAAACAGAGCTTAATTTTGATAAGGATATTAGTGCAATAGTTGGCCCAAACGGAAGTGGAAAAAGTAATATCGTTGATGCTTTGCTTTGGGTTTTAGGAGAACAAAGTGTAAAAACTCTTCGTGGCGAAGAAAAAATGAGCGATATTATTTTTAGTGGTTCCAAAACTAGAGATTCACTTAATAAAGCAAGTGTAAGTATTTTGTTTAATAATAGTGATCATACATTAAACTCTGAATTTAATGATGTTGAAATTAAAAGAACTATATATAAAACAGGTGAAAATGAATATTTTATAAACAATTCTAAAGTTCGACTTAAAGATATTACTAATTTACTTACTGATGTTTCTTCTAAATTTAATATTATTACTCAAGGTAATATAAATGCTTTAGTTGATAATAAATCTTTTGAAAGAAGAGCATTATTTGAAAATGCAGCTGGAGTACTAAAATATAAAAAAAGAAAAGAAGAAACTTTAAAAAAATTAGAAAATACAAAAGAAAATATTACCAGATTAGACTTAATAATTAAAGAGGTTTTAACAACTTTAAAACCATTAGAAAAGCAAAAAAAAGATGCTGAAAAATATTTAAAGATTAAAGGTAATCTTGAAAATATTGAATGTTCATTAATAGTAAATGATATTACAAAATATAAAAATAGTTATGATGAATTAAAAAATAAAAATGAAGTACTTACTAAAAAACAAGAATTTCTTTCTCCGAAAAGAGCAGATGAACTCGAAGATCTTAAATTAGAACTAATTAAAATAGATGATAAAATTTCTGAATATAATAATCAAATTATTCAAATTAATGATGATATTGCAAGATTACAAGGAGAAAAACAAATTAATTTAGAAAGAGTTAAACTAAGTGTTAATCAAGATAAAATTAATGAAAATTTACTTGTTTTAAAAGAAGAAAAACTTACTTATGAAAAGAAAATTGATGTATTACAAAATGAAATAAATTTATTAAAAGAAACATATAATAATTTAATTAAAGAATTTAATGATAAAAATAATGAAGAATTAAAACAAAAGATTAAAATTACAACTTTAAAAGCAGATTACAATGTAAAATCAAAAGAACTTTTAAACCTTGAAAATAAGATTAATATAATAAAAACTAATCTTGAAAATAACTTATATTTACCAAAAAGTGTTAATTCTATTTTATCATCAACACATCTTAAAGGAATTCATAATACTATAGGTAATATTATTAATGTTAATGAAGCACATAATGTAGCTATTTCAATGGCTTTAGGAGCATCTTCAAACTTTATTGTTACATCCGACTTTGATAGTGCAAAAAAAGCAATTAATTATCTAAAAGAAAATAGATTAGGAAGAGCAACATTTTTTCCATTAGATATTATTAAATCAAGATATATATCTTTAGACATTCTTAATAAAATTAAAAATATTGATGGTTTTATTGGTATTGCTTCTGATTTAGTTGAATATGATACAAAATATAAAAATATTATTGAAAATCAGTTAGGTAATGTTATAATTGTAAATTCCCTTAATGATTTACAAATAGTAGGGAAGATATTAGATTTTAAATACAAAGTTGTATCACTTGAAGGAGATATTATTTATCCAGGTGGTGCTGTTAGTGGTGGTGAAAATAAAACAATTTCTGATGATAAAATTATACTTGCAAAATTACAATCAGAATATAATGATAAAAAAGGATTATTAGAAAGTATTAATACTACATTAGAAAATAAAATAAGTAGCCATGATAAGTTATTAAACGAAATAACAAATATTAATTCAAAAATTGTTCAAAATAGAATTATTATTGAAAATAAAGAAAAAAATATTTTAGAATTAAAAGATAAATTATCATATGTTGAAAATAATATAAAAGGTTTTGATAATCTTAATAATAATACTTTAAATGATGTAATTGAAAATATTTTAAAAACTTTAAATAATAAATCAAAAGAAAAAGAAATTATTGAAAATAATATAAGTGATCTAAGATCTAAAAAATTCGATATATCAGAAAAAATTGAAAGTACTGAGAAAGAAATTAATGAAATCAATACAACATATAATAAAAATATTAATGATATTAAAAATAATGAAATTGAAATTGGTAAATTAGAAGTTAAAATTGATTCACTTCTTAATGCCCTTCAAAATGAATATAATATGAGTTATGAAAATGCATTAACTAAATTTACTTTAAATATTGATGAAAATGAAGCAAGAGAAATTGTATACAATTATAAAAATGAAATTAAAACTTTAAATAATATAAATGTAGGCAGTATTTCTGAATATGATAGGCTTAAAACTAGATATGATTTTTTAGATAACCAAAAAACTGATTTAGAATCATCTTCTACAAAACTTTATGAAATTATTGATGAAATGGATGATATCATGAAAAAAAGATTTAAAGCTACTTTTGATGAAATATCTAAAGAATTTTCAATATGCTTTCGAAAAATGTTTAAAGGTGGTAATGGAGTACTAAAACTAACTGATGAAAATGATTTATTAAATACTGGTATTTCCATTTTAGCGGTGCCTCCAGGAAAAAAATTAAATTCTACAGCAGCATTATCTGGTGGGGAAAAAGCATTAACAGCCATATGCTTAATTTTTGCTATTTTAAATGTTAAACCAGCCCCTTTTGTAGTACTTGATGAAGTTGAAGCACCTCTTGATGAAGAAAATGTTATTATGTTTGGTGATTATTTAAAAAGTATGAAAAATACTAGCCAATTTATTTTAATAACTCATAAGAAAAAAATGATGGAATATGCTTCAAAGTTATATGGAGTTACTATGGAAGAAAGCGGTGTATCTAAATTAGTTTCAGTAAGATTAGAAAATAATATTAATTAATATTTACAAAATAGTGTTAAGTAATGTATAATAAAAATGTAAAGGAGAATTAATTATGGAATCATTGAATAATTTATTACAAGAACTTGGGATATCAAAGGTTAAATTAGCAAAATATTTAGGTGTATCAAGACAAATGGTATATAACTATTTAACTTTTGATAATATAGATAAATGGCCTAAAGAGAAAAAAATATTATTATTTCAATTGTTAGAAATAGATTCAAGTAATTTCAAAGGTTTTGATAAATTAAATGTAACTACTGAATATATGCTAGCTGTTGAAAAAAAATTAAATAGTAATTATCAGAAAGAAGAAAATTTAATAAGTAATTTTGATTTATCAGGTGTTGATAAGGACGGAAAAGCATTATTATCAGATATTGTTTATTTATTAAAAGAAAAGTGGATAGATGGATCTGATGCTGAAAGAAGTACAGTAAAATATACTTATTATTTACTTCAATCAATGGATAATGTACCTGAAATAAAATATATTATGGCTTATATTGCCAAAACAAATGGTTTTATTAAACCTGAAGAATTTATGTATAATGAAGATAAACAATTCATTTTTGAGGGTATTTTATATTCGGGATTAAATTTATATAATAATGGTAGTCCTTCAAAAAGTAAAGTTGCTGAATCTAGAAAAAGATTTATAAGAGAAATTGAACAAAAAAACGAAGAAAAAATGAGTCGTACACAAGCTTTAAATACTATTAAAATTCAAGCATTACATGAACTTGGATATAATGACATTAATGAGCAAAATGCCGCTGAAGTATTTGAAAAAATTGCAGAAATTCAGTCTCGTAAGGTATAATATATGATGAAAAAAATTGATAAAAAACATATTAGTGTAGTAGGGGGAGTTTTAATATTTCTAATTATACTGTTTTTTATATATTTTTTAGAATTTCATAATAGGTTAGATATTAATAGTAATGAAGTAACTATGCTTTATGATTTGGTTGAATATGATATTAATTATTGTGATGGATTGGTTTTTTATCAAGATAATGAAGTAAATATTGATTCATTAAGTTATGATCAAAAAATGTGTTTAGCATATCAGAAATCTAATGATTATGAAGAAGATTATTTAAATACCAATAAAAATAAAGAATATTGTAGTATTAATAAAAAAGAATTATTTTTAAAAGATGAAAATGAAAATTCATGTAAAATATCTAAAATAAATATAAATATTTTAAATGAAACTTATAAAACAATATTTAATGATACTATTACTAACTATGAAGATTTTAGACTAAATGGTGAAAATGTATGTCATTTTAATAATGATGATAATACATATTATTGTGGTAGTTCAATTGAAAGAAAAGTTGAAGTAGGGTGGAGTCCTACAACTTATAGATTTATTAATAAAGCTATAAAAAAAGGTAATAATATAATAATATATGATTATTTATTACTAATTAATAATAATATATGTTATCAAGATATTAATAAAACAGTTAATAATAAATGCAGTGATATATTAAGTAATAATTCTAATCAAAAAATTAATATTAAATTTGTAAAAAAATATGGTTCAATGTATAAACATGTTTTTACTAAAAATGAAGAGGGTAATTATTATTGGCAAAGTAGTACAAAAATAAACTAAAGTCCCCTATTATTTATCTTTATTTTATTATATATAAAAGGTTATAATTATCATTATTATATATATTAATAAGGTTATAAATATTTAACCTTATTTTTTATTGTTTAAATTAATATTTTAATAAAAAGATTTTATTAAATATTTTTAAATATTATAAAAATTTTATTCTTATATTGTGAATAATTATTTTAACTATAAATATTTATTTACATTAAAAAATACATATAATTTATGTATTTTTTGAAAATAATATAACTTCGTATAATTTATATTATGTTAACTTTAACTTCTTTTAAATTATTTTTTTATAATTATACTTATTAATAATATTGTTATTACCGCTATTACTATACCTATTAAAACGTATAACATTATATTACTATTTGTTTCAATTTTTTGTGCACTTTCAATTTCAATTTCATGTTCTTTTTCTTCATCAGGTTTTTCTTCTTTGATAGGATTATTTTTGATATCTTCAACATTTTCAAATAAAGTTGTTTTTAATTCATCCTCGCCAACGCTTGTATAATAAAGACCAAATTCACACGGATTATATGTTTTTATATCTGTATAAGAATCAAAGTTATTATTTGCTCCATATAACCAACCCTTAAACCAAGTATATTGTTGTGATAAATGATATGAAAAAGCTTCTTGAGAAACTTGAAATGCTGTTTTACCACCAAAAGATGTTAAAGGCTCATCGTAATTTAAACATAATTTATTGGTATTATAAAGATGTAAATATAATTTTTGAATTCCCCATGTGCCATATTTTTCAACACTTTCTAAATTATAATTTTTATCATTTGCTTTTTCATATGCAGTTTTTAATATATACGCATTTAATATATGTTGACCATGCCCATATTCCCCTTCTTCATCATGCCCTACTACTACATATGGTTTATATTTTCTTATTGCATCAACTTGAAACTTTAATAAATCATCTATATTATACCCTGCCCTTTCAAAATTAAGCATAGCACCATCTTTTGTTGTAGAATATTCATCAGGGAAATTACTTACTAAAGGGTAATATTTTATTCCAGCAGCCCAAAGACCATCTAAAAGTTCATGATATCTTAAAACGTTATTTAAATGTCTTGTAAAATAAACTACTTGAATTTTTTTACCTTCATCAACATATTTAGGAAGTAATCCAGCAAAAAACAAATGCTCATCATCTGCATGGGTAGAAAAAAGCATCATATCGGCAGTATCTAAAGTTTGCCAATTTTGAATTTCTTTAGGTAAATTTTCATCATCATATAGATATATATCAGCAATTTCATATTTTTCTTCATAAACTATTTTAAATGTTGTAACATTATTATTAATTTTAACTAGTTCATGTAAATATCCTTTAACACCAATAGCATTTTCATAATTTTCAAAAAGAATTTTTCCTTTAACTGAATGATCATGATATTTTATATACAAATACTTTATATCAGTAGGACATTCTACAACTATATATTTATGTCTTTCAGCGGTTATATAAGTATTATAATCATTGTCTTTTAATTTCTTCTGATGGGCATAATCAATAGTTATTTTACACTCACTGGTTATTTCTCCTGCATTTACTGTAAATGGAATTAATATAATAAATAAAACTACATAAAAAATTTTTTTCATATGACCTACCTTACTATTTAAGTATACCATGTAAACATAAAGTTGTAAATTTATAATTTATTAATAAAATAATCAAATAATTTTTGTGTATTTTCATCATCAAGGTTTTCAGGATGCCATTGTACTCCAATAAAAAATTTTTTGTTTTTATCTTCTACTTCTTCAATTATTCCATTACATGTTGCACCAACAGTTAAAGAAGTTTTAATAACATAATCTTTATGTCTAGAATTTACCAAAATTTGCTTTTTACCAATTATATTATATAGCAAAGAATCTTCATTAATATCAATATAATGAACATATTTCTTCCCGCTTTTATGTTCTAAATTATTTAATTGACCTAATATTCCATTTATTGCTGTTGCCATAGTTTGCATGCCTAAACATATGCCTAATGTAGGAATATCATTATTATATAAATATTTAACTAAATCATATTCAAATTTATATATATCATCTCCACCTACCAAAATAACACCATTTATTCCATCTAGTAATGAAAGTTTATTAATATAGTTTTCGTTATCATCAAATGGTATTACAATTATTAATACTTTCTTGAAAAACTTATCGTATACTGCTTTTGGTATATAAAGTATTTCTTTATTATTTAATACTTCTTTTCTTGTAAAAATAGCTATCTTTTTCATAATTATATTATAACACTCAATAAAATAATAATAAATCCTATGATTAAACCTAAATATAAATATTTATTTTCATTATATTTTTTTACTTGAGGTAGCATTTGTTCAATAGAAAGTGTAATCATTAAAAATGCTACCATTGTAAGTATTAGTGATAATGATATATCATTAACATATTTTGCCAAAAATAAGTATGCAAGTATTGCTCCAATAAATTCTGAAAAGCCAGATAAAAATGTTTTAATAAATGCCGTTTTTTTACTATTTGAGGAATAATAAATTGGTATTGCAATGGCAATTCCTTCTGGAAGATTGTGCATAGCTATAGCAAATGCCATTTTAATACCTAAGTTTATATCTTTGTAACTACTTATAAAAGTAATTACACCTTCTGGTAAATTATGCATAATCAAAACAATCATTGATAAAATACCGAGTTTATATAAATTATTTTCATATTTACTTAATAATTTATTTATTATTTTTATTAATATAAAACTAATTAAAAATAATATAATAAATATTAGAATAGAAATATATTTATAATGTGATATTAAAATGATTATTGATTCTGGTAGTAGGTCAAATATGCTTATACCAATCATTACTGCAATTGAAAAAGCTAACGAAAAAGTAATAAATTTGTTAATATTTTCCTTTTTAATATTAAAAAAAAGAAAAATACACCCTAAACAAGTACTAAAACTTGCAATTAAAGAAATAAGTAATGCATTTATTATATTCATAATAAAATATATTATTTTTTAAAAAAATTATTAATTTACAATTATTTCCATAGTAATATTTTTATATATATCCATACTATTACTAGGAGGAAAAATTAATGAGTAATGCAAGATCAAACGCAAAAGCAAAAAGTAATGCAAGAAATAATGCAAGAAGTAATAGTAATGCAAGAAATAATGCACGTTCTAATGCTAGAGCTCAAAAATGTAATTCAAGAGCTACAGAATAATTTGCGTTTAAAAAGGAAGATTTTAGTCTTCCTTATTTCTTGGATGAAACTTATAATCATTTTTTAATGATTCATTTGATAAATGTGTATATATTTGAGTTGTAGTAATATTGCTATGACCTAAAAGTGTTTGAATAACTCTTAAATTTGCACCATTATTAAGTAAATGAGTAGCAAATGAATGTCTTAACGTATGTGGTGAAACTTCTTTATTAATTCCAGCATCTTTACATAATTTTTTTAATATTTTAAAAAAACCTTGTCTACTTATTTTATTACCAAAATTATTAATAAACACAAACTCACTACTTTTAGTTTTAAGTAAAAATAATCGGTAATTATCAATATAATCTTTTAAAGCATTATATGCACTTTCATTTATAGGAACAATTCTTTCTTTACTACCCTTTCCAAAAATTTTAATAATACATTCATTAAAATCTATATCACTGATTTTCATATTAACAAGTTCACTAACTCTTATTCCTGTAGCATATAATGTTTCCATCATAGCAATATTACGATAGTCATATATTTTTGTAGGTACAATATTAAGCAATTTATCTACTTCTTCAATAGTCAAAAATTCTGGTAATTTTTTTTCAAGTTTTGGTAGTTTTATAGTTTGAACTGGATTTGTTTTAATTATATTTTCACTTACTAAATAATTATAAAATGAATTTATAACTGTTAAATAATGTGCTCTAGTTCTTGCTACTATACTTTCATCATATAAAAATTCTCTTATTTCATTTGTATCTAATTTAAGTAAATCTATACCATTAAAAAAAATAGTAAATTTTTTTAAATTATCATTATATGATAATAAAGTATTTTTACTTAATTTTTTTTCAAATTGTAAATAATCTAAATACTTTTCTATATATTTATTCATAGTTTAATTATATAAAAAAAAATAATTTTAAGCAATATTCTTAAAATTATCTTGTATAACCATCTAATTTATTTAAAAATAAATTTAATATTTTATTATTATTAGTATTTATATAGTTTGTTAAAAATTCATGTAAACTATCATAATCAATAGGACTTAAGTCAGATAAATAATTCTCAAATAAAGATAAAGTAAAAAATCTTTTAATAATATTTGTCGCACTATCTATATTATTATCCTCTGAATGAGCATAGATTAATCCAATACATTTTTCATAACTATCTTGACTATAATTATACTCATTTCTACTTAAACAAATATTACTAATATTAAAATCATATTTTAAAAGTAGTTTTTCAATATAATTATTAGTTCTCATTTTAGTAATTAACATTATATAATATGAACTTAGTAATTCTTCATATGATATATCATATTCATTTGAAAAATCTATTAGTTTACTATATACATCTTTTATAGCATTTATAGTATGAAATATTTCATTTTCTTGAATATAATCATAATCATCATCTAAATCATTATTTAAATATTCATATTTTTCTTTAATCTTAGCACATATTGTTAATAAAGGTGTACTTTCAGTTTCTATACTACTATAATTAAATTTTATTTTATTATATAAATAAGATAGTTCTTCTTCAGTAAATGAATCTAATAATTTTTTTTCCAAAGTTACTAATTCTTTTAAATTTTCTAGATAAATATTATATTTTGATTTATCTTTTAAATGTGTAACTATTAAATAAATATTTTCATAATAAAACTCGATAAAAACTGATATTTTAATTAATTTTTCAAACTTTTTTTCCATGTTACCTCACTATTTTTAATACTTTTTCTTTATAAATTGATGTTGTATCAAAATAAACTTTTGATTCATATTTTGAATAAATGCTATCAATATATGAACCTATATATGAAACTGCAAAATTATAATGATGATTTTTTTGATACATTGCAAAACAATCCGCTACAAATTCTTCTGGAGTTTTTAAGGCATATCTTGGATAATTTTCATAATTTTTATTCATTAATTCTAGTACTACATTCATAAATTTTTCATCATAATCTAAACAAAGAAGTCTAAATAAAATATGACCTATTTCATGATTAATTGCATCTTTTATATTTTCAGAATAACTAAAGTTTGTTCTTTTATCTAAATAAAACTGTCTTTTTAATGTTTTATAACTTTCCTTAATATTTACACCAATAGCAATATAAATTGGCATAAAGGCTTCCATTATATCTTCTTTTGAAGAAAAATATTTTTGATCATAAACTCTATATAATATTGTTGTAAAAAATAATGATTCATCTTCTAGTTTATGTATTTGTTTATTAGAGGTTTTTATATCTTTTTTATATAATTTTTTTGCAGTATTATCTTTTTCATTTAATACATATTTAAAACTACCTAATGCATTTATACAATTATTTAGTATAGGATATTTGTTTATAATATCATTTAATGCATTTAATATATCATATGTAATCATATAATCAATATCTAATAAATTAATATTTGGTATATTTAAAACATCCATTGGTTACCTTTTTTCTAATTTTTTACTTAAGTCATTATTTATCTTGTTTAACATTTTATTTTTAGATTCTTCTAAATCAGTAAAAATACTTTCATTATTTGAAATTAAGTCATCTGAAATGCAAATATTGATTATGCAAGCTAAACCTGATTTCTGAATATTTATAATAGTTGTTAATAAATCATTATCAATTAATTTATCATCTAATTTAACATTAATATCATTTATTTCCATTAGAGCACCTTGAGAGTGAATAATAAAATCATTACCAGCATGTTTAATCAATGAATATGTTATAGCAAGTTCATTATTATCAAATTTTGTATAAATATGGTTAAAAATATTATTTTTATCGGTAAAAATATAATAATTAATTTCATTTGTAATTAAATTGATTATTGTTATTTTTTCATTATCTTTTACCATAACAATATTTTCTTTTTCAACATAAATTTTTTGCATTGTTGCTATGTCTACTATCATATTATTTTTATTAACATAGTGACTATTTAATAAACTATTATAATAATATTCTTTTAAAAATAAGTCTTCCATTAAAATACCCCCCTTTTTTAGGTAAAACATATAATAACACATTTTTAAATAATAGTCAAAATAATATTATGATGTTATAATAAATATGATGACATATGAAATTATTAGCAGATAAATTAAGACCTACTACATTAGAAGATGTTATTGGTCAAGAACATTTAATTGGTAAAGGGAAAATAATTCGTAATTTAGTTGAAAATAAAAAAATATTTTCAATGATTTTATATGGCCCTCCAGGAACTGGTAAAACCACACTTGCCAAAGTAATTGCCAATGAGATTAATATTCCATATCAATTTTTAAATGCTACACAAAATAATAAAAATGATTTTGAAATGGCAATGAATGATGCAAGACTAGAAGGTGAAAAAATCATTATCATCGATGAAATACACCGAATGAATAAGGATAAACAAGATATATTACTTCCATATTTAGAAAGTGGTACAATAATTTTGATAGGTCTTACAACATCAAATCCCTACCTAAAAGTAAATCCTGCTATAAGAAGTAGATGTACTATATTTGAACTAAAAAATATTAATAAAGATGAGATCATCATAGGATTAAATAAAGCAAAAAAAAATTTAGAAAATATTAAAATAACAGATGAAGCAATTAATGCTATAGCAAGTATCAGTGGTGGAGATTTACGAAGTGCTTATAATTTACTAGAGGTAAGTTATTTTGCTTATAAGGATAAAGAAATAAATAAAGATGATATATTAAATATATCAAATAAATCAAATATTTTAATTGATAATAATGATGATGGACATTATGATGCTTTAAGTGCTTTACAAAAATCCATTAGAGGATCAGATGTAAATGCTTCCCTACACTATTTAGCAAGACTAATATATGCTGGAGATTTGGATTCAATTGAAAGAAGACTATCGGTAATTGCCTATGAAGATATTGGTCTTGCAAATCCTGGTATTGGTCCAAGACTTGATAGTGCCATTAATGCAGCAGAAAGAGTTGGATTACCTGAAGCGCAAATAATCCTTGCAAATATTGTTGTTGAAATGGCTTTATCACCTAAAAGTAATAGTACATATCTTGCAATAAATAAAGCAATGGAAGATTTAAAATTTAAAGGTGCTACAAAAATACCTAATAATATTCGAACTAATTCAAGTACATATTTATATCCTCATAATTATAAAAATCATTATGTGAAGCAAAATTATTTGCCTGATGAATATATTGGTGTAAAATATTATATACCGCAAAATAATAATATAGAAAATAATTTAAATAAAGTTTTTAATGAAAGGACAAAATAATAATGAAAATTACACTTCTAGGAACAGGAGCATATGGACTAGCTATTGCTAGTAAATTAGCTAGTAATAAATATAATGTTTGTATGTGGACTGAAAATAAAGAAAAAGAAAAAGAATATCAAAAGACTCACAATTTAAAAACCATTAATTCAACTTATGAAATGCCTGATAATATTGAAGTAACATCAAATATTAAGGATGCAATGAAAGATGCAAAAATAGTATTTTTCACATGTGCATCAAAATATGTTGGTGATGTTTCTACGATGATACTTCCTTACTTTAATAAAGACATGATAATATGTATTGCTAGTAAGGGTATTGATGAAAAAACATGTAATTTATTATCTAATATTGTAAAATTTATTTTAAATTCTAAAAATATAACTGTTATTTCAGGACCAACATTTGCTGTAGATATGCTTAATAATGAACCTGTTGCATTAGCTATTGCTGGTACAAATAACAAAAGTCAAAATGAAGTAATTACTGCATTAAGTGGTAAAACAATAAAACTTAGAAAATCAAAAGATTTAATAGGTATTCAAATATGTGGTTCTATTAAAAATATTATTGCAATTGCCTCAGGCATATTAGGTGGTTTGGGTTACTCAGAAAGTACTAGAGCATTTTTAATAAATGAATCACTACATGATATTAAAAATTTAATTCATTATATGGGAGGTAAAAAGAAAACTATTTTATCTTTTGCAGGCGTTGGCGATTTACTTATGACTTGTATGTCAACAAAAAGTAGAAATTATTCTTTTGGTTATATAATTGGTAAAACTAAAGATAAAAATGAAATTGAAAAATATTTAAAAAATAATACAGTTGAAGGATTAAATACACTAAAAACTGTGCTTATTATTTTAAAAAGAAAAAACATTAGTATTCCATTAATTACTCTAATAAATGATATTATTAATTTTGAAAAAGATCCAGAATCTCTTGCAGAATTTTTAATAAACAAAAAATAGCATTATAGCTATTTTTTTAATTATGAATTTATAATATCTTTAATTACATAATCAGCAAGTAAAATACCTGCTATTGAAGTAACACAAACATATGATGAAATTTTTGAACTTTTTATTGGTTTTTCATCACTTTTAACTACTGGAATATCTTCTAAAAAATTATATTTTTTAACTAAATAATGATTTAATTTTTTTCCAAGTGGATCAGATAAAGACTTTTTTAATGTACTTATTTTAATCATTTCGGGTTTTACCCTATTACCTATTCCTAAAGATGAAATAATTTTTATATTTTCTTTATAAGCTTTTAAAATAATGTTTACTTTAGCAGGTACACTATCACATGCATCAATTATATAATCATATATTTTTAAATCTAAATTACTATCTATATTTAAAAATTCATCATAAATGGTTATTTTTGCTTTTGGATTAATATCTTTAGCTCTTTGCAATGCAGTATCAATTTTTTTCATTCCAATAGTACTATGAAGAGCATAAAGTTGTCTATTTAAATTACTTTCTTCATATGTATCAAAATCTATTACTGTAATATTTTCAATTCCACTTCTAACAAGAGTTTCAAAGCAAAAAGATCCTACTCCTCCAATACCTATAAGTAAAATATTTTTTGTCTTTAATTTATTTAAATTATCTAATCCAAATAAATTAATTAATCTATCTTCCATAAAATACTCCTATAAAAAAACCCAGTATAGTCTATGCTAGATAAAATCCCGCTCTTACGCAGGTGGGCATCACATAAGTTACTTTAGGATTCTTATGTACTTAATGAATAAGCATTCTACACCATAACCTAATTAGATTCCCTTATTATTATCTTTAGTCGGTTTTATACGCTATAAACTATTAACTAGGTAACTTTATTATATCAAATTATATTAATTTAGAAAACATAATATTATAAATTTTACATAAAAAAATAAATTATTTACTATTTTTTAATATAATTATTATATTTATTATACATATAAAGAAATGTAAAATAAAAATATTAATAATAATTTACTAATATTCTTATCTATTTTTTCTTAATTCATTATCTTGATTAATAACTTTATTAATTCTTCTTACTTCTTTAATTCTATCAATTATTGTATCTATATTTGTATTATATTCTATTGCTAATTCATTAACAAATAATAATTCATCAATATATGGTTTACCATTATCATAGTTTTTAATATCTTCCATTACAAGTCTAATAGGCAAATTATAAGCACGTATTAAATATAAAGATTCTTCTAGTGAATAATTATGTAAAAAATATAGATATAATTCATCTTCTGTATAATTCATTTCAATTAAATTTTCTAAATCTTTTTCTAGTTCTATTTTTCTTAAAACATCACTAATTTTTTTATTATTCATTGTTTCACCTCGAATAAATATTATAAACAATATTTATAATAAATCAAGTATTTAATAATATATTATAAATTCGCTTATTATATTTTATCTCCAACAACTTGATACATTACAGTTTGAAGAATATGGCATTGGATTAGGCATTTCCATTTTAACTATCATTGGAATTTTGAATGCACTACCAAATGATACACAAGTTCCAGGCTGAAGTGTTTTTTGTTTTTCAATAATATCTGCGCTTATATTAGGAAGCATTTCCGAAATATATTTAATATCAAGTGGATGTGTCATTTTGAATATTAAAAAGTTAGAACACTGTGCAATAACAGTATCAGAAATTTCAACTGGTCTTTGTGAAATAATATCAAGTATTACACCATATTTTCTTCCTTCTTTAGCAATACGATCAAATATATTATAACCAAGTAAAAATGTATCATTATCTTTTTGAATATATCTATGTGCTTCTTCCAAGAATAAATGAAACGGAATACTAGCTCTTTTTTCTAATCCTTTTGCATAATCAAATAAAAATTTAGACATGATTTTTACTAATACTTTTGCATAAACATCATCTACATCCTCTAAATTAATATTAATTATTTGAGCTTTTTTACCATTAAATGACTTTAAATTATCAATAAATTCAGTATTTGAATAATACTTACTTCCATCAAAATAATTATTTACTTCACTATGAAGAATTGTAGTTAGTCTTACCTTTAAAATAGATGCATCATCTACAAGAGTATCATTATGTAAAAATCCTTCAGAAATTAAAGTAAACTCTAATGCTTTTGAATAATCTTTTAATGTATAAAATGCAGTTTCTTCAGGTTCTAAATTTTCAATATCATCATTAATATGTTTTAAAATATATTCAGTAATTAATACAGATTCACCGAAATAACCATTTGAATCTATTTCAAAGCATTCACTAAAACTTCTTGTATAACCTAAACCTTGTATTGTTGAATCAAAATTAAATTCTGGAGTATGACATGTTTCAATTATTGTAAATATTTCATTTTTCTTTTGAGCAGTTGTTTCCGATGAAAAAAGGACCGCAAGAAGTGCTTTTGCAATTAAATGATTTTTATATTTTCTTGAATCAGGTGAATCAGTTGCAAATATTTTTACAAGTTTTAAAGTTCTTTCCAAAATTGGTAATTGTGTATGTTTACTTGCTTGAAAAAGTAATGCATAATCATCAAGCTTTAATAAATTAACCGGTATTTTTAAGGGAACATCTGTTGGTTCTTTAGGATTAGTAGTAATAAATTTATAATTATATTCTGGATTAATAGTGTTAATTGAAGCAAATGCATTTTTATATTCACCATAAGCATCAAAAATAAATAAATTTGCATTAGTAACATTTGTGTGTTTATTTAAAAATATATTTTGAACTATTCTTGAAACACCACATGATTTTCCAGAACCTGTATTACCAAATATAGCTAAATGATTTGAAAATAGATCATTTACATTTGGACAAACTGTAAAGTTTTTATATATAGCACTTTGCCCTAAAACAAAACTATTTTCATTATATGTTCCAACTAAAGCAAGTAATTCTTCCCCATTAATAATTCTAATATTCGAAGACAAAAGTGGCTTTCTAAGTACACCATTTATAAACCTATTTCCTTGATATTCTCCTAAAAAACGGATTTTAATTTGATCAGAATTAATCTCAGTAATTTCTCCAAGAATTCTTTCTCCATTGCTTTCAAATATAACATGTAAATTCATTAAATCTGCGGCAATATTACCACCAGATGTATTTTGAACAAATGCCATGCTATCACTAATATAAAGTATTTTACCAAACATATCTACACCTTCTTATTCTATTTAATTATATCATAATATTTTAATTTAACATATATTATTATTTTCATCATACATTGTTGGCCTATTTACTATACCAATAAACCAAATATTTTCTTTATTTTTTTCTTTAATTATATAAATAAATGGTTTATTAAATATTAATTCATGATTTTCTTCTACAGTAGTATATTTATCTAATATTATGCCAGTAGAAGCTGATGCCTTAGTACCTCTTTCATTCAAATCAATAAATGTTTTTTGAATAGCATTAGACACATACAAGTCATCACTAATTTTAGATAAATTACATTTTTTTGTAAATAAATCATTTATACCCATTTTTTTTAATACTTCAATTAAATTAGTTATTTTATATTCATAACTAAATCTTGGAAAACTTATATCAATATTTTCTAAGGAAGTTTCTTCAAGTTCAACAATATATTTATTACTAATTTTACTTAAAACTTCATTTATATTATTTTTAGGAAGAAGTGCAATAAATTCAAATGTATTACCATTATCAGAAATATTACCATTTTCATCATAAGTCGCATAATCTTTTATAAAACCATAAACATCATCATTTTCAATATATTTCTCATTAGAATGCATCATATAAGTATCCATAGTATTTCCATCATTTAAATAAAAAATACTTTTTGTTGTTTTATTACAATCAAATTCATTTTCCCATTTTAAATTAATTGCTAATGCATTAATAAGAATTAAAATAGTTTCTTCTGTAATATCTTCATTACTTAAAAAATTAGGAATCATATTAAATGTTTTATCTTTAACATAATTATTAATGTTATCTACTACTTTAAAACTATCATAATATACTTGTGAACGATAATTAATGCCTAATGTATTTACATATACACTATTAACCAAAGATTTAAAACTATCTTTAATAAATATACTATTAGTAATACTCATAACATTTGGTATTGACTGCATAGAACTTAATTTATAATTATTTAAAGCATTTTCTAATTCTTTTAAAGTATTACCACTAGCACCTTCTTTAACCATAGATAATGCATAAGCAATAGATAAAGGACTTACTAGTACATTTTCATTTTTATCAAAGATTATTTTATTAATAAATGAATTTTCAAAATTATTTAAACTATGTATAGTATTATTTGTATTTAATGAATTATTTAATTTATCTTTACTAATAAAATATAATCCTAAAAAAGATGAAAAAAATATTATTAAAATTCCTAAAAACATTAAAATAAATTTTCTTTTCATATATCCTACTCTCATAAAAATAATAACATAATTTATTTTAAAACTCAATAATATTAGCGTCTATTTTATTTTTATTATTAACGACTAATTCTATATCTATTTATACATGAACTAGAATTTTCACCAATAATTTTAATATTTGGTAAATTTATATTTTCTATTGTGGTATTATTTGTTAAAAAATAATCTCCAATTATTTGTAAATTTTCAGCATTAAAATTAATTAATACTTTATTATTATATAAAAAACCATCATTTATAATAATAATATTTGGCATATCAATACTAATTAAAGAATTATTTGAATATAAAAATGAATTTCCTATGGATAAAACACTTGGAAGCATTAAGTATTTTATTGAATCATTGGATAATAAAAATGAATTTCCGATTGTTTGCACATTACAAGCATCTAAATTAATAATACTTTCATTATAATACATAAAATAATTTCCAATACTTTGAACATTAGGAATATTTAATGATCTTAAATAAATATTATTATATAAAAAATAATTGCCAATATATTTAACATTGTTTATATTAATGTTTTCCAAAGAATTATTATAATATAAGAAATAATCAGGAATTGAATTTACATTAGGCAAGTTTATTTTTTTTATAGCATTATTAAAACTCAAAAAATAATTATCTATTTGTTTTATATATTCATTATCATATTCAATTATTTGGTTTTTATTGTCTAAAATAATAGTTTTTATCTGACCATTATTTGTTTTTATAAATATTTTTTTATTACTAGTTATATTATTAACTTCTATATTTTCAATATTTACTAAATCATTTAAAAATGAATCTTGAATTTTATTATCATATAATCTTATATTTTTATTTACTAAATCTATAATAAAATAATCAGCTATAATATATTTTTCTTTAGGAAATTTTTTTACTTCAAAATTATCAATAATTATATTATTAGGACAATAATAAACATTATTTATTTCATAATTATATTTATAATATTTTTCATCATTTGCATATACATAATTATCAATTTCAAAGTTATTTGAAATAATATTTTGTTTTAGACCATATGTATTATAAAAAGCACTTGTAAGTCCAATGGCAATATTATCTAAATTATTTGAAAAAGTAGAATCAGGATTTGATACAGAATGATTATATCTATTTTTAATTGATAAAGTTTGACTATCATCTTTAGTAAATTGAATACTTATAACAGAAGTACCATACTCATCCTGTCTTTGGGGATTAATAAAATCATTTCTATTAAGTTCTAAAGCATTATCTTTTATAGCAAAAAATACATAACATTTTTTTAATCTATTATCACGAAAAGTACATAATTCTTCGCGCTTATTAAAATATTTTTTAAATTTTTGAATATCACTTTCGGTATGACACTCATATAACGTATATCCTTTTTCTTTTAAAATTTCAAAAGGAGTTCTTTTTTCATTAATATTAATTTCGTCTTTACTTATAATAAAACTATAGATATAATCTTTAAAATCATTAAGTAAATTATTTGCTAAAATATCATTAAACAAAAAATGATTAGGATAAAAATGAGAAAGCATAATATTTGAGAGCAATCCTGGATTTTCAAGAATTGTAGGAAACAATTCTTTACACAAATTACTCATGTTTTCACCAAATTTATTTTTAATTATTTTTAAATCATCTGCCATTTATAACTCCAATAAATATTATAACATACTTTAAGAAATAATAAAAAAGTAGTGAACTAAAATCACTACTTATCTAAATATTTATGAATTATTTCTTTTGTAAGTATTGGATTTGCTTTTCCTTTAGTTTCTTTCATAACTTGTCCTACAAAGAAATCAAAAATATTTGTTCGACCATTTTGATATTCTATTACTTCTTTTTCATGATTATTAATAATATTATTAACAATTTCATTAATAATATTTTCATCACTTATTTGTTTATTTTCATTTGAAATAAAGTTTTTAGGTTCTTCTTTTTTTTCTAAAGATTTATAAAATATTTCTTTAGCTTGTTTAGAAGAAATAACCCCCTCTATTTGTTTATCAACTATCTGTTTTAAATACTCTTCTTTTAAATAAAAATCTTTAATTGAAATACCTTGTTCATTAATATATGATGTAATTATTCCATTAACATAGTTTGCCGCCATATTAGGATTAATCCCAATTTCAACACATTTTTCAAAATAATTAGCAATATCTATATCTTTAACTAAAATATTTGCATTATATTCATCAATATTATAATCAGTTATATATTTTTCTTTACGAGAGTCTGCTAAAACAGGAATAGTTTCTTTTATTTCATTAATTAACTTTTGAGTAATAACAAATTGTGGAATATTTGGTTCAACAAAATATTTATAATCAACAGCATCTGCTTTACTACGCATATGAATAGTTGTACCAGTTTTTTCATCAAATCTACGTGTTTCTTGAAAAAGTTCTTCATTATTTTCAAGGGCTAAAATTTGTCTTTTTTCTTCATAAAGAATTGCATTTTTTACATTAGCAAGGGAATTAACATTTTTAATTTCTACCTTTGGAGTAATAAAATTACCATTTTCATCTTGTAAATTTACATTAACATCACATCTAATTTGTCCTTTTTTAGTGTCAGCTTCTGAAATATCAGTGTATTTATAAATTCGACACATTGTTTCTAAAAATGCAATTGCTTCATCTGCTGAATGCATACAAGGAGCAGTTACTACTTCAAGAAGTGGTACACCTGCCCTATTATAATCAATAAGAGAAAATGTATTTAAATGATCTAGTGCTGCTGCATCTTCTTCAAGATGAATATCAAGTATTTCTACGTCAAATTTATTATTAACTCTTAAACACCCATTTATTCCAACCGGTTTAGTATTTTGAGTTATTTGATAACCTTTTGGAAGGTCAGGATAATAATAATTTTTTCGATCAAAAATCATTATATCAGCAATTTTACAATTTAAAATTAAAGCCATTTTAATTGCTTTTTTTACACATTCATAATTTAGTGATGGTAAAAATCCTGGAAATGCTAAATCTATTTCATTTATATTTATATTTGCTATTTTATTATATATATTTGATGATGGTGAAAATACTTTTGTTTTACTTTTCATCTCAGCATGCATTTCTAAGCCTACAACTAATTTATACATTACTATCCTCCTTAATAATGGATTCAATATTATTTGCAATTGAAAGCATTTCTCCATCTTTTTTATAACCACTTGTTATATTTATTCCTATAGGCATATTATTTAGTTTATTATATGGAATAGTAATCGAAGGATAACCACCAAAATTACCAATAACTAAATGATTATCTAAAACATTTTCATTTTTGCCCATTTCATCTGTAGTATCTTTTATAAGTGGTGCAATATTACTAGCAGCAGGCATAATTAAACCATCATATTTTGTAAATAATTCATTAAATATATTTACTACAAGTCTTCTTGCTCTTTTAGCATTAATAAAATATTTTTCTTGATTTTCTTTTTGAAGTATAAATGATCCAATTACAAATCTTCGTTTAATTAAAGATGAGAAATTTTCTGTACGGAAATTTTTAATAATATCTATTGAATTATTACCATTTGCACGATGACCAAAAGATATTCCTGTAAGATTTGAATCATTACTTGTAACTTCTGCACATGAAATTGATGTATAAATAGGCTTTAAAGCATTTAAAACTGTTTCATCAACACTTTCTTCTTTTATTTCATAACCTTTTTCTTTTAATTTATTTAAAAGGCAAATAAAATCATCAATAATTTTTAAAGTATTTTCATCATTGTATTTTGATTTATCAATAACTTCTTTTATATAAAATAACTTTTTATGATTATTTTGAGATAAATAATCAGTTAATTTTACATCATCCATATCTTTAATAGTGGTCATATCATTATCATCAGAACCCTTTATTGTATCAATTACAACTGCTGCATCTTTTACATTATTTGTAATAACCCCAATAGTATCAAGAGATGATGCAAAAGCAAAAAGTCCATATCTACTTACTAAACCATAAGAAGGTTTATAGCCGACAACTCCAGTATATGCTGCAGGTTTTCTAATAGAATCTCCAGTATCTGTACCAATAGCAAAAGGCACAGTTTTCGTAGCAACAGCAACTGCACTTCCCGCAGATGATCCGGCTGTAATTCTATTTAAATCAAAAGGATTACGAACAATGCCAGTATTACCAGTAAGGCCTGTACCTCCCATAGCAAGTTCATCCATATTAGTTTTGCCAATCATTACCGCTCCAGCATCTTGTAATTTTTTATAGATTGTAGCATCATATATCGGAACATAATCTTTTAAAGTATTAGAACAAGCAGTAGTTCTTATTCCACTTGTAGATATGTTATCTTTCATAGCATACGGAATTCCTGATAAAATATTATTTGTTATTTCTTTTTCTTTAGCCTCAAGTAATAAATTATAAGCATTACAATCTTTATTTATTTTTTTAGATTCTGTAAGTGAATAATTAATTAATTCTTTTGAAGTATATTTTCCATTTATTAAATCTTCATGAATCTTTATTAGATCATTATCAAAATAATTCATTATTCCACCACCTTAGGTACTTCAACTTCTCTATCAATAAATTTATCACAATTTGAAAGAGCTTTTTCAATATCAATCATTCTTTCTTCATTACCATCACGTAATGAATTAATTTCATAATCTTGAGGAAAGTGAGCTGGATTAATATTTTCTAAACCTTTTATTTCATTAATTTTTTCCATATTTTGATTTATAACATCAAATTCTTTTAAAAGCATATCAACTTCTTCATCACTAAGACCAATTAATAATTTATCAGCATAATCAAGTATTAACTCCTTAGTAAACATTATTTTTCCTCCGTAATTGTTATGCCTAATTCTTTAAGTTGCTTATCTGTAAGTGTATTTGGACTTCCCATAAGAAGATCCATACCAGATACATTAGGTGGAAATACTTGAACTTCTCTTAAATTTTCTTCTTCAGTAAGTAGCATTACAATTCTATCAATTCCTGGAGCCATACCAGCATGAGGAGGAGCACCAAAAGTAAAAGCAGTATAAAGACTTCTAAATTTATCTTTAACAACATCTTCACTATATCCTGCAATTTCAAATGCTTTTTTCATAATATCAATATCATGATTTCTTACAGCACCTGAAGCCATTTCATTACCATTACATACAAAGTCATATTGATAAGCAAGAATATCACCAGGATTTTTATTTTCTAAACTTTCAAGCCCACCTTGAGGCATACTAAATGGATTATGACCAAAATCCCATTTTTTATCATCTTCATTATATTCAAAAAATGGAAAATCATTTACAATACAAAACTCAAATTTGTTATGATCTATTAAATTTAATTCTTCTCCTAAAAGATTACGTAATAGACCTGCAATTTTAACAATATGTTCATCTCCAGCAAGAAGGAAAATTACATCACCATTATTAGGATTAAGTTTATTTATAAGATTTTCTTTTTCTTCTTCACTTAAAAATTTTAAAATTGCACTATTTAATTCATTATTTTCATGAACTTTAATGTAAGCAAGACCACTACCACCTTTACTTTTTACAAAATCTTCAAGTTTTTTATACCAAGAATTACTTTTATCAACATTTTGGCATTTAATTACCCTTACAATTTTACCTTTAAATCCATTAAATTCACTATTTTCAAATATATCAGATACATCTTCAATAATAAGAGGATTTCTTAAATCAGGTTTATCGGAACCATATTTAAGCATTGCATCATTATAAGCAATTCTTTTAAATGGTCTTGGTGAAACATATTTATCAGAAAAATGACTAAAAGTATTATAAAAAACTGTTTCACCTACTTCGTAAACATCTTCATCGGTTGCAAAACTCATCTCAAAGTCTAATTGATAAAATTCAAGTGTTCTATCCGCACGGCAATCCTCATCGCGAAAACATGGTGCAATTTGAAAATAACGATTAAATCCAGAAACCATTAGTAATTGTTTATATATCTGTGGTGCTTGTGGAAGTGCATAAAATTTTCCATGATAATTTCTTGATGGAATAACAAAATCTCTTGCACCTTCAGGAGATGATCCAGTAATTATAGGCGTTGTTATTTCAGTAAATTCCATATCTTTCATTGTTTTACGAATAAAATCTATAACATTAGTTCTAAAAACTATTTTATCATGTACTAAAGGATTTCTTAAATCCAAGTAACGATATTTAAGCCTTGTTTCTTCATTTGCATCTTTACTACGAGCTATTTCAAATGGTAAAGTATTTTGACATTTTCCTAATATTTCAATATTTTCAAGCAATACTTCTACTTCACCCGTTTTCATATTAGGATTTACGTTACCACTTCTTTTTTGAACTGTTCCAGTAATTGAGGCTGTACTTTCTCTTGTAATTTTCTCAAAAAGTGTAGAGTCTTCACTAATAACTTGAATAATACCAGTTTCATCTCTTAAAGTGACAAATACTAAACTTCCTAAATTTCTTATCGAATTAATCCAACCAGCAATTTTAACTTTTTTTCCTACATCATTAACTGTAATATTTCCACAATAGATATTTCGATATTTATTATTACTATTCATATTTACTTCCTTTCTAAAATTCACAGTTTTTTGTTGTTCTTGGATATAAAATTACATCACGTATATTATCAACACCTGTAAGATATATTAATAATCTTTCAAAACCCATTCCAAATCCAGAATGGACACATGATCCAAATCTTCTTAAATTTAAATACCACTCCATTGATTTTGTATCCATATTAAGTTCTTTCATTCTATTTAAAAGTTTATCATAATTTTCTTCTCTTTGACTACCACCCATAAGTTCACCTGCTTCCGGAACTTCAAGATCAACAGCGGCAACTGTCTTACCATCTTCATTTTGTTTCATATAAAATGCTTTAATATCTTTTGGCCAATTATAAATAAATACTGGACCATTAAAATATTCTGTAATATATTTTTCATGCTCTTTAGCAATATCTTCACCATATTTTGGTTCAAATTCAAATTTTTTACCACTATCAATAAGTAGTTTAATACATTCTTCATGAGTAATTCTAGTAAATTTTGAACTAACTAATTTTTCAAGTTTATTTATTAAACCTTTTTCAACAAAACTATCTAAAAATTTTATTTCATCTTTTGCATTATCAAGAACATATTTTACAACATACTTAAGGCTCTCTTCCATTATTGTCATATCTTCATTAAGATCTGCAAAAGCAATTTCTGGTTCAATCATCCAAAATTCAGCAGCATGTGTTTTAGTATTACTTTCTTCTGCTCTAAAGGTAGGACCAAATGTGTATACTTTTTTATAAGCAAGTGCACAGGTTTCAGCTTGAAGTTGTCCTGATACGGTAAGTGAAGTTTTTTTACCAAAAAAATCTTTTGAATAATCAATTTTTTTATTATTTTCAATATCAAGAGTGGTAACTTGAAACATTTGACCAGCTCCTTCACAATCACTCGCAGTAATTATTGGTGTATGAATATACACATAATTATTTTTTTGAAAATAACTATGAATTGCATAAGCAGCTACACTTCTAACTCTAAAAACTGCCGTAAAAAGATTAGTTCTAGGTCTTAAATAAGCTTGCTCTCTTAAAAACTCACGAGTATGTCTTTTAGGTTGTATTGGATAGTCTTCCGGACAAGAAGATAAAATTTCAATACTACTTGCTTTAATTTCATAATCATCTTTTCCTTCTGAAGGAACTACTATACCAATTACTTTAATTGCTGAACCTACTAATAAATGAGAAACATCTTCAAAATTATCTATTGATTTATCATAAAATACTTGTATTCCATTTTGAGTTGTTCCATCATTAAACGAAATAAATCCAAACTCTTTCTGAGGACGATGGTTTTTAATCCAACCACATATATTAATTTCTTTATTTTCATATTCTTTAATATTTTTTATTAAATCAACTAAATCCATTTATATCACTCCTAAAATATAATCTATTATTTCATCTTCAGGTACTTTTACTTCTTCTTTTGTAATATTATCTTTTACAGTAATTAATCCCTTAGATAAATCATCACTATTTAAAATAATAAGAATTTTTGCTTTCATATTATCTGCTTCTTTAAATTGAGATTTTAAACTTTTATTCATAAAATTTGTATCGCAAATAATATTATTAAGTCGTAAATCTTGTAATAATATATTTGCTTTATATTTTTCTTCATCATTTATATGCATTATATAAACATCTATATCTTCGTTAATATTATCTTCCATTACGTTAATAATTCTTTCAATTCCACATGCAAATCCTACACAAGGAACTTCTGGGCCACCTAACGTAGAAACTAAATGATTATACCTTCCACCACCACCAAGAGCAAGTGAAGAAGAAAGTTTTAATTCATAAACCATATAATCATAATAATCTAAACCTCTTACTAAATTATTATCAATTTCATAATCAACATCTAAATAATCTAAATAATTTAATATTTGATTAAATCTTTCTGTACTTAATTTATCTAAATAATCACTAATTATTGGAGCATTTTTTAATATATCACTATCTGAGTCTACTTTACAATCAAGTATTCTTAAAGGATTAATTTTAATTCTTTTTTGGCAATCCTCACATAAATTATTAATATGCTTATCTAAATACTCCACTAAAACTTTTTTGTAATTTTCTCTATCTTTAGGTGAACCTAAGTTATTTATTTTAACTGTTACGTCAAGTCCTAATTCTTTTAAAATATTATAAGAAAGTGATATTACCTCAGCATCTAAAAGTGGATCATCACTACCCATTGCTTCAACACCAAATTGGGTAAATTCACGATTTCTTCCAAGTCCAGGTCTTTCATAACGGTACATCGAACCAATATAATATTTTTTTACAACACTAGTTTGATTTCCATATAATTTATCTTCAATAAAATTTCTAACAACACCAGCTGTTCCTTCAGGTCTTAATGTATAATTTCTTCCACCACGATCAATAAAGTCATAAGTTTCTTTTTGAACTATATCACTAGAATCTCCTACACCTCTTTTAAATAACTCAGTACTTTCAAATAAAGGTGTTCTAATATACTTATAATTATAAATTTTGGCATAAGCATTGACTATATCAACTATTTTTTGATATTTTTTAGCATCAACACCAGTTAAATCATAACATCCTTTTGGTTTTGTAATCATTTTTTTCCTCCTTATTATTAAAAAAACCTAGATTACATAAGGGCAGAAAAACTTCCACGGTACCACCTTATTTCTAGGTCTTTATTATTTATCGCTTTATGCGTTTCTATGTTAATAAAAGTTTGTCAGGCTTTCCATAGAAAAAATATTACCTAATTAATATAACACAAAATAGGAAAAAATGCTATAAAAAATTACAAATAAAAAGCCTATTAGCTAATTAACTTATAAGCTTCTTTTATTTCATCAAGGCCACGATATCCTATTTCTCTATTTTGCTCTAAACCGTTTTTAAAAAACAATAGCGTTGGAATACTCATAATTCCAAATCTTTTAGCAATATCAGGGAAATTATCTACATTAACTTTTAATATTGTAGCAAAATCAATTTCATCTAAAACAGGTAATAACATTTTGCATGGTCCACACCAATCAGCATAAAAATCAACAATTATTGGGCCTTCTTTTATAATTTCATAAAAATCTTCTTCTTTTTCTAAATGTTTAATCATATTTTTCCTTTCTATGCAATTATTACATGCTCTAAATTTAATTTTCCAGCATTAATTGCTTCTTGAATACGCACTTTATCTACTAAACCATATTTAGCTACTGAAGTAGCAATTTGTAAATTCATATCTTGAGTATCTTCTTCCTTAAATGAATAATTAGATAATTTATTATATACATCTTCCCCTACAAGTATTCCTTTACTACATACAACATTAACAATAGGTGTTCTTTCTAAAATCTTTGTACTAAGACTACTTTCCATAACATATTTTTGAGTATAAGGGATTTGCATAGCTATATAGCAAAGTAGAAATACAAATATAAGTGAGTTAACCATTCCAAGTACTAAACCAATTATCTTTGAAGGTAAAGCAAATATAACACTTAAATTAATTAATTTGTCAATAAAACCTGCTAAATCAAGTAATATATTTAAAACACAGTATAATAAAATAAATATAATTATAAATGAAATAACATCATAAATAATAAAATTTATTGAATATAAACCAACATATCCTTTAAAATTAAAAAATGGTAAAAATTTAATTAAAGCGCTTGCTAAATATCCTTTTAATAAATAAGAAATGATTATTATTGATACAGTACCAACAAGTTCAAATATTTCTTTTATTGCTCCTTTCTTAAAACCTATTAATGCTCCTAATAAAATAATAATAAGAATTGCAATTTCAACGATCTTCATATGTCTAACCTCTTTCCTATTATTAATTATATACTATTATTTTTAAAAAATAAAGAAAAACTTAATTGTTTTTTTTATTGAACAATATCTTTAGAAAAATAATGACTTTTTTAATGTTTTTTAGTAAAATATCTTTAGGTGATATAAATGAATTGTGTTGTATTTAAGTTAGATGAAAGACTTCATGAAAAATTGATTAAATTTTATAAAAATTATGAACTTGAAAAAAAACCACCATATTCTAAATTTGCTGCAAAAAATTATGATGTTGCAATAACTTTATACGAATCTGGGAAAGTAATGTTTCAAGGTATCGGTGCTGATATTGAAGCAAGTATTTGGCAAAGTATGCAATCAAAACTTACTGGAATGCCCACTGAAAATACTGTAAAAAGCAAAGAAAAATCCAAAGAAGATAACGATTTTTATGTATATTACTCTTCAATTGGAAGTGATGAAACAGGATGCGGCGATTTTTTTGGCCCAGTTGTTGTTGTAGCAACATATATTAATAAAAATAAAATAAATGAACTTACAAAATTAGGTATAAAAGATTCAAAGAAAATAACCGATTCAAAAATACTTGAAATAGCACCCCAATTAATGCAAGATATTCCTTATACTTTCTACGTTCTATGTAATAAAGATTTTAATGATTTGGTCTTAAATAAAAATTATAATATGGTGCAAATTAAAGCAATTCTACATAATAAAGTTTTAATGGATTTACATAATAAATATCAACCTGACTATAAACATGCAGTTATTGATAAATTTGTTAATGAAAAAAAATATTTTAGTTATTTAAAAGATGATGAAACAACATTAAGAAATATTAAGTTTTATACTAAAGGTGAAAGTAAATGTATGAGCGTTGCTGCTGCATCAGTTATAGCAAGATATATTTTTCTAAAAGAAATGGATAAATTAAATAAAATTTCAGGATATAACCTTCATAAAGGCGCTGGAATAGAAGTTGATAATCAAATCAGACAAATAATTGAAGAAAAAGGTAAAGATTATTTATATGATATTGCTAAAATATTCTTTGCAAATTATAAAAAATTAACATAAATCTAAAGATATTAAATCTAATATAACAGATTTATCAATTAAACCACTTTTATATTTATAATCATAATCACTTAATTTGATTATGATTTTTTTTATTTCATTTATTGTAAATTTTTTAGCATTTATTTTATATTCATCCATTTGCCAATTTTCTTTACCAAATAAATATTGAATATTTTTAATATCATTAGTTTGCTTAATAAATAACATTATTTGCATTTCTTTATATAATGTAATAATACATAAACTTGGGTCAATTTTAAATATTTCTAATTCTTTTTGCATTTTAAAAGCAAGTGATAAATCTTTATTAATTATTGCTTTAGCATATTTATAAGCAGTTCCACTTATTGCCTCGGATACAACTTTTTTTATTTCGTTAAGTGAAAGTTTACCTTTTTTAAAATACAAATTAATTTTATCAATTTCACTAAGCATAATATCATAATTTACATATGAATTTTCAACAATGTAATTGCCAGTTTCATAATTAATTATATAATCATTATTTTTTAATAACTCCATACATTTATATACTAATTCTTTTTTATTATAAGGTAATAATTCAATAACATTATTAAAACTATTAATTTTTTTATAAATTTTCTTTCTTTTATCAAACACCGTATTACTTGTAAAAATTATAGTAGTATGTTCATTAGGATTATCAATATATTTTAATAAAATATCATCATTTTTTTCTTCACTACTTTTTTTACTAGAAAAATAGTCATTACTTTTAACTATTATATATTTTTCTTCACCAGTTAATGAAAAATAATTTGCTTCTTCAATAACATCTTTTAATGAACTATTATTTAAATTATATTTTATTACATTTAAAGAATTATTAACTATTTCATTAACTTTATCATTTATTCTTTTATAACTATCTGAATATATTAAATACACCTTCATAATTAAAATTATACTATTTTTTTACTTTAAAAAAAAGAGCCAATTAAGGCTCAATCTATATAAACATTACAAGTAATGTTATTATATTCTATGGATAAGTTTTAAAAATGATAATACTTTATACTTATTTTTTAGTATTATTATATTATCTATCTTTTTAAATTATTTTGATGACCATACCTATTATTTTTGCCTACCAATACCGGTCAATTGGTATATCTAATATTTTCAAAGAAAAAAGACCTATTTATTAGCCTTATCTAATGGATAAATTGTAATTTATCGTTCTATTTTTTTTAAAAATAAATAATAAACCATTATGCCATTTATTATAAAATCATAAAATCTTAATCTGTCAAATAAAACTATTGTTGATATTATAGAAACTAATATAATACCAATACTTATTATTTTTGGAAAAATACCTTTTTCTTTTGTCATCCAAGTAAAATATGCAAGTATTGGAGAACAAAGAGCAAATATAGTCCACCCAATAATAAATATATTGCCATAAACACCTTTTGAAATAAATGCTACAAAATAATAAGTCATAAGCATACCTATACAAAATGGTAATATATTTATCATTGCACTCTTTTTTGTTTTGCTATATATAGAAATTAATATGCCAAATAATATCCATATCGCCATTTGTGAAAGTATATTTCCTAAATTTTGGGTGTAAATATCTAACAATCTACTAATAA